>CAZCHR010000034.1:0-18010 GCA_964498665.1 uncultured Tenacibaculum sp.
AAAAAATACTGAGAACGATATTGCTGTTTTTCAAATAAACAATGCTTTTACAGAGTTTCTTAAAATTCCTAAGTTTTATAATTGGAGTTTGTTAAAAGATAAAATAGGTAGTTTAACTGATTTTATTTCTCAATGGAATACAATTCGACATACTGTTACTATTGATGTAAATGAAAATAAAGAAAGTTTTTTCCTAAAAACTTCAGTTACGCAGACTAATGAATATGAATATTTAATTATCAGCCTTGAAACAATACAACAATTAATAGATAAAAAAGAAAAAGAAGCTTGGTATAAATTAATGAATGTAATGTCTCATGAAATTATTAATACCATTACTCCTATTAGGAGTCTTGCCGAAAATTTAGGTTCATTATTAATTGAAGAAGAAACTAACGAAGAAACTATTGAAGAGTTAAATACAGGTTTACAAATTATTAAAAGGCGTTCACATCATTTAACATCGTTTGTTGATACTTATCGTAAATTAGCTGAACTCCCCTTACCTGATAAGAAAAATATTAATTTAACTTTAGTTGTTAGTCAAACATTACAGTTATTTGAGCAAGAATTTTTGTCTAAAAGAATAAATTTAGAATTTAATACTACTGAAGCTATTTTTATTAATGCAGACAAACAGCAAATAGAACAGGTTATTATAAATTTATTATCTAATTGTTTAAACGCATTGATAGATTGTAAAAAACCAAAGATTAAAATTTCGCTTAAAAAAGAAAATCATAGAACATATTTGACCATTACTGATAACGGTATAGGAATATCAAAAGAAATAAGAGATAAAATTTTTGTTCCATATTTTACTACTAGAAAAGACGGATCTGGTATTGGTTTAACTTTAAGTAAAAGTATTTTAGAAGCTCATAATGCTAGTATCAAATTTAATTCTACACCTCAAAATACTAATTTTACTATCTCTTTTATTAATTTACATTTGTAAACTGCAATTAAACTAAGATTTATGTAAAAACCTTAGTTATATCTGACACTAAACAGTATATAACTAATAATAAGCTCTTTAATCTATTAAATAATCCTAAAATTTAGTTCTTTATATTGTTATTATGGTCTGAATATTATCATTACTTATAGTTTTTAATATTCTAGTCTTTAAGTAAGTATTATTTACTCGATCAAAACATAGTTTAACAATGTAAATAGTTTAGTTTTGTAAACTCACCTAAATACACACATGCTGCATTTGATTTTATTTACAAAAGTAAATAGTATTAAAAGAGTTTTATTTCTTATATTTATAGATTTATATTATATAAATAGTCTAAAAACTTGTTTGTTAAGGTATTGAGTGCAATTATCTTAATAAACACTTTAACATGAATAACATACCTATCTACTTTAGTGTCCTATTTCTATCATTTGCACAACTATTTACAATTGTATATCTTTGATTTAATTAATATTAATTTACAAATGTAAATAAATGGATATAATACCACGTTTAAAAGAAATAATTGAATACTACAATTTAACATCTTCTACTTTTGCAGATACTATTGAGGTACAACGCTCAAGTATATCTCACCTACTATCTGGTAGAAATAAACCTAGTTTAGATTTTGTTACAAAAATTGTAGCTAAATTTCCTGAAGTAGATTTGTATTGGCTTTTATACGGAAAAGGTATTTTCCCTAAAAAATCAGAAATTATTGATGAAAGAAAGATTGAGAGTAATATTGATGATACTAAAATGACTCCTTCTCTATTCTCTGAAAATTCAATATCTGAACAGCAGGCCGAAAAAAAATCAAATACGCAATTCTCAGCGATTGAAAAAAATCATAAAAATGAGAAGAAAATAACAAGAATTGTCTTGTTTTTTGAAGATGGAAGTTTTGAAGCTTATAATCAATAAAAATATATTTATTGTATAGTAATTTTATTACCTAAAAATTTAGGTTGCTTATTTATTATTAAATCAATAAAAACTTTTACCCTAGCTAAATGCTCTCTTAGCTTAACTTTTTTTGCATATTTATAACTTACATCTTTTTGCGTTATATGCTATGGCATTAATTCCATTTTGTTCTGCTAAATATATAGCTCGTTCATTATGAAATTTCTGTGATATAATTGTTACTAATTTTATACCAAATATTTCTTTTGCTCTAATAACAGAATCTAAAGTTCTAAAGCCAGCATAGTCTAAAAATATTTTATCTGCTGGTATTCCTCTTTTTATCAAATCCTTTTTAAAATCAGTAGGTTCATCATAACCTTTATTTCCATTATCACCACTCACTAGAATAAAATTTATTTTGCCTGATTTATACAATTTAACAGCAGCATTTATTCTATATAAATAAAATAGATTAACTCTTCCACTTGCTAATAGCTTAACGGTACCTAACATCAAACCAACTTTATTATTTGGAATATTATTTACAGAACTATACGTTTTGCATTTTCTATAATCATATAATTTGAACTATATATCGATATTAAAATCAATACAAGGAAAATTAACAGAATGAGTAATTTTTTTTTCATAAACATAAAAAAACCTGCTACAAAATTAGTAGCAGGTTTTTAAATATCAAAATTGTTTGATGTATTTATGTTTACGTTAACATACCTCCATCAACAGATAAAGTTTGCCCGGTAATATATGCACTCATATCAGAAGCTAAAAATACACAAGCATTTGCTACATCTTCAGCAGTACCTCCTCTTTTTAAAGGGATTTCACTTCTCCAACCTTCAACAACTTTTTCATCTAATTTAGCTGTCATTTCAGTTTCAATAAACCCTGGAGCAACTACGTTGCTTCTAATATTTCTTGATCCTAATTCTAAAGCTACCGATTTAGAAAAACCTAAAATACCTGCTTTTGATGCTGCATAATTTGCTTGACCAGCATTTCCTTTTAATCCAACAACAGAACTCATGTTTATAATAGAACCTTTGCGCTGTTTCATCATCGGACGAATTACCGCTTTAGTTAAATTAAAAACAGATTTTAAATTTACTTCGATTACTTTATCAAAATCATCTTCAGAAATACGCATTAATAAATTGTCTTTAGTAATACCTGCATTGTTAATCAATACATCTATACTACCAAATTCTTTCTGTACTTCTTTTGCTAACTCTTGAGCTGCATCAAAATCTGCTGCGTTAGATTGATATCCTTTAGCGTTAACTCCTAATGCTTTTAATTCAGTTTCTAAAGCTGTTGCTGCATCTACAGATGAGCTATATGTAAAAGCAATATTTGCTCCTTGTTTTGCAAACTCTACAGCTATACCACGACCAATACCTCTTGATGCTCCTGTTATTATCGCTGTTTTATTTTCTAATAATTTCATTACTTAGTTGTTTTAAAGTTTCAAATATAAAAATAAAATCCCGCTAAAAATTAATCTTTAGCAGGATTTTAGTATGATATAAAATTAAATCAAATTATGATTTAATCTTCTTTTTATCAACATAATTAAATAAGTAATCTACATCTAACTCTTTTATCTTACCTAACTTTTGTAAAGATTTTACATTTAAATCTTTCTTATTACCAATAACCATTACATTATACGACTCACCTTTTACGTTTTTATCGAAAAATGATTTTAAATCTTCGATTGTCATATTTTTAATAGTATTATACATTGCTTCTCTATTATCATTATCAATGCCTAATTTTTTTAATCTTTCATAAGACCAAAAAATACTTGATTTTGTAATTCTTTGAGCGGCTAATTTTTTTAATGTTGCATTTTTAGCAGCATTAAATTGCTTTTCAGCTTCTGGCATGTTATTCATTAAATCCATCATAGCGTCAACAGCTTGTTCAAGTTTATTTGCTTGAGTACCTACATAAGCCATTACATAATTAGAATCATCTTTTTTTCTTGCATTACTATAAGAAGCAAATGCAGAATATGCTAAAGATTTACTTTCTCTAATTTCTTGGAATACGATTGATGATAATCCGCTACCAAAATAAGTATTAAATAAAGTTGAAGCTGCTAAGTTTTCTGGTTTAAAAGGCTCCCCTTTAGCTAAAAACATCATTTCAGTTTGTACCATATCGTAGTTTGTAAAAAATACATTTCCACCTGTTTCGGTTTCAACATATTTTTTAGCAACAGGATAATCTTTTAACTCCCCATAAATTTTATGAGATTTATTTAATGCTGCTACAGCTGCATCAACATCTTTACCATAATAAAAAACTCTCTGTTTATAGTTTTTCATTCCTTTTATGATATTAACTAAATCTTCTGGATTGATTGCTTTCAATTCATCAATTTGCATAATATCTCTTAATGGAGAATTTTCACCATATTTACCATAGTTCATTAAACCTCCCCATAAAATATTTCCTTTTTGAGTTTTACCATCTTGACGCCCTTTATAGATTTTCTCTACATACTTATTATAAGCTTCTTGGTCTGCTTTTGCATTATCCCATAAATCTTCCAATAATTCTAAACCTTTAGGTAAATTTTCTTTTAATCCATTTAACCCAACGTATGTTTTATCGCTACCAGCACTAACATAATATGAAATACCTAACTTATAAAATTCTTTTTTAAGCTCTTCATTTGTTAATTTATCTGTTCCTAAGTATTCTAAATATCCAGCAGCTAAACTTAATTTCTTATCATTATCGCTACCCATATCAAAAATAATATTCATATCAAATAAATCATTATTTTCATTTAAAACATAAGAAACTTTAATATCATTAGCTGTTTTAGTTTCCTTAATTGCAGTTTTATAATCAATAAATTTTGGTTGTAATGGTTCTGATTTTACTTTGTTAAAAGCCATAAGAAATTCAGAACTTTTATCTCTATTTAATTTAACAGGAGTAATTCCTGGATTAGATACTTTTACTATATTTTTATCTTCTCCTTTGCGCTTATAAGTAACAACGTAATTATTTTGGTAAAATTTATTTGCAAAATCAACTAATTCTTGTTTAGATATTTTCTTTAAATCATCTAAAAATCTCACTTTATCTGCCCAATTTTCATGATGAATAAAAGCATTAAAATAAGCTCCTGCTAAAGCAGTATTATTTTCATACTGACGTGTTTGACTTAATTTTAAATCATTAACAACCGCTTCAATCATCCATTCATCAAATTCACCTTTCTTTAATTTTTCAATTTGCTCTAACAATAAAGCTTTTACTTCGTCTAAAGTTTGACCAGATTTTGGACTACCAGTAAATGAATGATAACCATAATCATTTAAAAATGTTGGTGAACAGCTAGCTCTTTGTACTGCTTGCTTTTGATTTAAATTTAAATCAATTAAACCTGCATTACCGTTAGCCATAATCATATCAACTAAAGTAACTAATTTTTCATCTTCAGTATTTACTCCTCCAGATCTAAATGCAATAGAAATAGATTCAGAAGTTGGTCCGAAAACTTCTTTAATGATTGGCTGAGTTATTGGATCTTCTTTTGGTAATACTGGATGCTCTAATTCTTTCTTCTCAAATTTTCCGAAAGTTTCATTTACTTTTTTTATTGTAGTATCAAAATCTAAATCCCCAACTAAAACAACAGCCATATTATTCGGTACATAATATTTATCAAAGTAATTGTTGATATCAATCATTGAAGGATTTTTTAAATGTTGTGCTGTACCAATAGTAGATTGTTGACCATAAGGATGTTTAGGAAATAAACCATCTAACATTGCAGTATAACTCTTACGCCAATCATTATCTTGACCTCTGTTAAATTCCTCAAAAACAGCTTCTAATTCTGTATGAAATAAACGTAAAACCAATGTACTAAAGCGTTCAGCTTCTAGGTCTAACCATTTATTTAATTCATTAGCAGGAATTTTATTTTTATATACAGTTTCTTCAAACCAAGTATGTGCATTTGTACCTGTTGCTCCTAGTGAAGCCGTCATTTTATCATATTCATTTGCTACTGAATAATTAGAAGCTTCTAGAGAAACTTTATCAATTTCTTTATAGAGTGCTAATTTTTTATCAGCATCTTCCTCAGTTCTATGGTGCTCATATAAATCAGAAATTTTCTTTAAATATTCTTTTTCTTTATCCCAATCAGCTGTACCAATTTTATGAGTTCCTTTAAAAACCATGTGCTCTAAATAGTGTGCTAATCCTGTTGATTCTTTTGGATCATAATTTGAACCTGCACGAACTGCAATGTAAGTTTGAATTTTAGGTTCATCAGTATTCTTACTTAAATATACTTTTAAACCATTGTCTAAAGTATACAAACGTAATCCTGTTGGGTCGTTTGTAACAGTTTCGTATTTAAAACCGTTTGCACTTGTGTGCTCTTCTGTTTTTATTTCATTATTTGAAGTTGTACTTTTTTTACAACTAACAACTGAAATAAATAACACGCTAATTAATAGCAATTTAAATATTTTCATTCTTTCTGGGTTTGATTAAATTTAAAAATCCGTTGAATTTACAAATTCAACGGATTTTAAAGAAATATATTATGTTCTTTTAACAGTTTTTTACAAAAAAATTATGCTAAAACTTTTGCTACCATTTCACCAATTTTAGCAGGAGAGCTTACTACATGTACTCCATTTTCTGCTAAAATTTTCATTTTTGCTTGTGCAGTATCATCAGCTCCACCAACAATAGCACCTGCATGACCCATTGTACGACCAGCTGGTGCAGTTTGACCTGCTATAAAACCAACAACTGGTTTACGGTTACCATCAGCTTTGATCCATTTAGCAGCTTCTGCTTCTAAATTTCCACCGATTTCACCAATCATAACGATTGCTTCAGTTTCATCATCATTCATTAATAACTCAACAGCTTCTTTTGTTGTAGTTCCAATAATTGGATCTCCACCAATACCAATTGCTGTAGTAACTCCAAATCCTTGTTTTACAACTTGATCTGCAGCTTCGTATGTTAAAGTACCTGATTTTGAAACGATACCTACTTTACCTTTTTTAAAGATAAACCCTGGCATAATACCAACTTTAGCTTCGTCTGGAGTAATAACTCCTGGACAGTTAGGACCAACTAATGTACAATCTAATTGATCAATATAAGCTTTTACCTTTACCATATCAGCAGTAGGAATACCTTCAGTAATACAAATAATTACTTTGATTCCTGCTTCGGCAGATTCCATAATAGCATCAGTAGCAAAAGCTGGTGGTACAAATATAATAGAAGTATCTGCCCCTACTTTTTGTACAGCTTCATCAACTGTATTAAAAACTGGTTTACCTAAATGTTCTTGACCTCCTTTACCTGGAGTAACACCACCAACTACGTTGGTTCCATAATCAATCATTTGACCAGCGTGGAAAGTTCCTTCGCTACCAGTAAAACCTTGTACAATAATTTTTGAATCTTTATTTACTAAAACACTCATTGGTTTGTTTTTTATTTGTTTCTTTTAAGTCAGACAAAAATAGTTTTTTAATTGTGTTTTCACAATTAAATTTATGTTACTTTTTATTTTGCTTAGTTGCATTTTTTAAATAGATAACTTCTCTCATAGTTTGTCGATATTTTCTTTGTGGCGTTCCAAAATAAACATCTTTTTTTAATGATTTAGTTACTCCTGTTTGAGCCATTATTACCGTACCATTTTCTATAGTCAGTCCACTAACAACTCCTACTTGTCCCCAAATTGTTACTTGATCTTCAATAATAACACAACCTGCAATACCTGTTTGTGAAGCTATTAAACACTTTTTACCGATAATAGTATCATGACCAACATGTACTTGATTATCAATTTTTGTTCCTGCTCCAATAGTTGTGTTTCCGGTTACTCCTTTATCTATAGTACAAGAAGCTCCTATATCTACATTACCTTCAATAACAACCTTACCGCCTGAAATAAGTTTATCAAAACCATCAGGTCTATTTTTATAATAAAAAGCATCTGCTCCTAAAACTGTATTCGCATGAATAGTAACATTATTACCTATTATCGAATTGCTGTAAATTGTAACGTTAGGATGAATTATGCAGTTTTTACCAATAACAACATTATCACCAATAAATACATTAGGTTGAATAATTGTATTCTCTCCAATAATAGCTGAATCAGAAATACTACTTTTTGATGCAATAAAAGGGTTATAATATTTTGTTATTTTATTGAAATCACGAAAAGGATCATCAGATATCAATAAAGCTTTTCCTTTTGGACAATCAACCTTTTTATTAATTAAAATGGTAGTTGCTGCTGAATTTAATGCTTTATCATAATATTTAGGATGATCGACAAAAACAATATCTCCGTTTTCTACTACATGAATCTCGTTAATTCCTGTAATTGAGAAATTTTTATCTCCAACAAAATCTACATTTAGCAATGTAGCAATTTGTTCTAAAGTTTGTGTGTTTTTAAATTTCATTCTAAAAATAAATTCCCGCTAGAGCGGGAATCATATTTATTCTTTTATACGTTCTTGGTAAGTACCTTTTGTCGTTTCAATTTTAATCTTATCTCCTTCATTAATAAATAGAGGAACATTAACACGTGCACCTGTTTCTACAGTTGCTGGTTTAGTAGCATTTGTAGCTGTATTTCCTTTTACACCTGGTTCTGTATGTGTAACTTCTAAAATTACACTTGCTGGCATATCTACAGATAATGGCATTTCATCTTCTGAATTGATGATAATTGTTACCACTTCTCCTTCTTTCATTAAATCTGGTGCATCTAATGCACTTTTTTCTAATGTAATTTGAGAATAATCTATCTGATTCATAAAATGATATGTCTCTCCTTCTTTATATAGATATTGAAATTTATGCGTTTCTACTCTTACAGCATCAATTTTTCTACCTGAAGGAAATGTGTTATCAACAACTTTTCCGTTAGTAACACTTTTTAATTTTGTTCTTACAAATGCAGGTCCTTTACCTGGTTTAACGTGTAAAAATTCAACAACTTTATATATATCGTTGTTGTATTTCATACATAATCCGTTTTTAATATCTGATGTTGTAGCCATATTTATAAACTCTTAATTTTATTATTAATTGCAATATTATATTAATTTGCTTTAAAGTATCCTTTCATAATTCCTCTATGAGAATCTTTAATAAATTGAATGATTTCATCGCGTTCTGACGTTGCTTCCATTTCAGCTTCAATTATATTAATTGCTTGTGAATTATTATAATTTTTTTGAAATAATATTCTGTAAACATCTTGAATCTCTCTAATTTTCTCAGTTTCAAACCCCCTTCTTCTTAATCCTACAGAATTTATACCAACATATGACAAAGGTTCTCTCGCCGCTTTAACATATGGTGGAACGTCTTTACGCACTAGTGAACCTCCTGTTACAAATGCATGATTACCTACTGATGCAAATTGATGAACAGCAACCATTCCTGCCAAAACAACATTATCGCCTATAGTAACATGCCCCGCTAGAGTTGTATTATTTGAAAAAATACAATTATCACCAACAAAACAATCATGAGCAACATGGCAATAAGCCATTATTAAACAGTTATCACCAATAACTGTTTTCATTCTATCTGAAGTTCCTCTATTTATGGTAACACACTCTCTTATTGTTACATTGTCACCTATTACAACGGTTGTTTCTTCATCATCAAATTTTAAATCTTGAGGAATAGCAGAAATAACCGCTCCAGGAAAAATTCTACAATTTTTTCCTATACGAGCTCCTTCCATTATAGTAACATTAGAACCTATCCATGTTCCTGAACCGATTTCTACATTTGAATGTATTGTTGTAAAAGGTTCTATAACTACGTTTCTAGCAATTTTTGCTTGTGGATGGACGTATGCGAGTGGTTGATTCATATTTTATTTTACTTTTGATATTTGAGCCATTAACTCAGCTTCTGCTACAATTTTACCATTAGCGTATGTATATCCTTGCATATGGCAAATACCTCTTCTTATAGGTGTGATTAATTCTGCTTTAAAAATTAATGTATCCCCAGGTAAAACTTTTTGCTTAAATTTAACTTTATCCATTTTCATAAAATAAGTCAAATAATTCTCTGGATCTGGTACAGTATTTAATACTAAAACACCTCCACATTGCGCCATTGCTTCAACTTGTAATACCCCAGGCATTACAGGTGAACCTGGAAAATGTCCAACAAAGAAGTCTTCATTCATTGTTACATTTTTCATTCCAACAACATGTTTATCAGATAATTCTATAATTCTATCTATTAATAAAAATGGTGGTCTATGAGGTAAAACATCCATTATTTGGTGAATATCCATCAATGGAGGTAAATTTAAATTATATTGAGGAACATTATTGCGTTTCTCTTTCTTTATTATTTTAGCTAACTTTTTAGCGAATAAAGTATTGATTAAATGTCCTGGTTTATTTGCTATAACTTTTCCTCTAATACGAGTACCAATTAAAGCTAAATCACCAATAACATCTAATAATTTATGACGTGCAGCTTCATTTGCCCAATGCAATTCTAAATTATCTAAAATACCGTTAGGTTGTATTTTGATATCTTTTTTATTGAAAGCCTTTTTTAATTTTTCTGTTGTACTTTCTGATAATTCTTTATCAACATATACAATTGCATTATTTAAATCTCCACCTTTAATTAAATCATTTTCTAGTAACATTTCAATTTCATGCAAAAAACTAAAAGTTCTTGCTGCTGAAATATTTTCTTTAAAGTCGGAAATTTTATCTAATGTAGCATTTTGCGTTCCTAAAATTTTAGTACCAAAATCAACCATAGTTGTTATTTGATACTCATCAGCAGGCATTAAAATAATTTCACTACCAGTAGTTTCATCTTTATAAGAAATAATTTCTTTTACTACATACTCTTCAACTTCTGCATCTTGCTCAACTATTTCAGCTTCTTCAAGGGCTTTAATAAAAAACTTAGAAGAACCATCCATAATTGGTGGTTCTGATGCATTAATTTCAATAAGTAAGTTATCGATTCCTAAACCTACTGCCGCAGCTAAAACATGTTCAGAAGTTTGAATTTGAACCCCATTCTTCTCTAAATTAGTTCCTCTTTGGGTATTAGTTACGTACTCAGCTTTAGCTTCGATAATTGGTTTACCTTCTAAATCAACTCTCATAAAAGCATATCCATGATTTATAGGAGCTGGTTTAAAAACCATTATTACTTCATTACCTGTGTGTAAACCTACACCAGATAATGTAATTTCGTTTTGTATAGTTTGTTGTTTGTTACTCATTTTTTAGTTTTTGAGTATTTAACTCTTTTTCAATTTTGTTTAATGAAGTTGCTAACTTAGGTAAATTTTTAAAACATACATATGATTTACTATAATCTGAATAACCAAAAGCAGGAGTGCCTTGTACTTTTTCACCGTCTTTTAAAGTCTTAGCAACACCTGATTGTGCTTGAATTCGTACATTATTACCAATCGTAATATGTCCTACAATACCAACTTGCCCTCCTATCATACATCCTTCTCCTACTGTTGTTGAACCAGCTATTCCTGTTTGTGAAGCTATTACTGTGTTTTTTCCAACTTCTACGTTATGCGCTACTTGTATTTGGTTATCTAACTTTACACCTTTTCTAATAATTGTTGATCCCATTGTAGCTCTATCTATAGTAGAGTTAGCTCCTATATCAACATTATCTTCAATAATTACATTTCCTATCTGAGGTATTGTTAAATATTCACCATTTTCAGTTGGAGCAAAACCAAATCCATCAGAACCAACTACTGTACCTGAATGAATTTTACAATTACTACCTATTTGAGTTTCTGAATATATTTTAACTCCTGAAAAAATTACAGTATTATTTCCTATTACAGTATTATCACCAATATAAGAATTTGGATAAATTTTGACATTATTGCCTAACACTACATTTTCCCCTATATATGCAAATGCTCCAACGTATTCATTGTTACCAATTTTTGCAGATGAAGCAATAAAATGAGGATTTTCTCTTCCTAGTTTATTGTTTTTTACTTCATTATAAAATTCTAATAATTTTGTAAATGCTTGGTAAGCATCATCAACTTTTATTAATGTAGTTTTAATTTTTTTTTCAGGCTCAAAGTCTCTATTTACAATAGTAACTGAAGCCTCTGTATTATATATATATGGATTATATTTAGGGTTTGAAAGAAATGTTAATGAACCTATTGTTCCTTCTTCTATTTTAGAAAGCTTAGATACTTTTACATTTGGATTCCCTACAATATTTCCTTCTAAAATATCGGCTATTTGTTTTGCTGTAAATTTCATCAAATGCAAAAGTAATTATTTTTGTTTAATTACTTATTAATTAGATTTTTTTAAAGATTAATTATAGTAATTTTTCTTGGGATAACATAAATAGTATTTTATTACTGGTTTAGTTAATGCTTTAAGGTTTAATTGATCTGAAGCTTTTGCTATATCTTTTAGTTTTCTTTTTTTAGTATAAATTTTTATTGGTTTATCTGTATTGTAGGCTTGATGTTTAATTTTATCTGAAAAAACAAAATAATTTAGCTCATTATCTTTTATATCAAAACCACTTTTAATCTTTTTATAAACCTCTTCTATATATTTTTCTTTAAATGGTTTTTCTTGAATTTCTATTTTAAAAAGATTTCTATGAATTAATATTTTGGCTAATGATGATAATATAAAATCTTCATGATTAACCCATTCTTTTATTGCTGATAGAATGTCATAATCATCTAATTGAGAAAATATATTTAATGTTTCTTTAGAAAAATTATTTTTAGATATTGGTGTATTCAAAAAATATTTTAAAGCAGAATTAGCTGGTAATTCTATTCCTTTTACTACTAACTCTTTTGCTCTTTTTAAAACATTTACTAAGATATTTTCAGCTACTAATCCTGTTTTATGAAGATAAACTTGCCAATACATTAATCGACGAGCTATTATAAATTTTTCTACCGAATAAATACCTTTTTGTTCAATAACCAATTCATCATTTACAACATTCATCATTGCAATTAATCGATCAGAAGAAATATTACCTTCGGTTACACCTGTGTAAAAGCTATCTCTTTTTAAATAATCTAATCGATCAATATCTAATTGACTAGATATTAATTGGTACAAAAACTCTCTATGATATTTGCCTTCAAAAACTTGAATTGCTAAGCTTAACTTCCCATCAAATTCTTCGTTTAAAGCTTTCATAAATTTTAATGAAATCTCTTCATGCGTAATATCATTAACAATACTGTGTTCTAAAGCATGAGAAAATGCTCCATGACCAATATCATGCAATAAAATAGCTATATATAAAGCATTTGCTTCATCATCAGAAATATTAACATTTTTCATTCTTAACACTTGAACTGCTTTTTGCATTAAATGCAAACAACCTATTGCGTGATGAAAACGAGTGTGATTTGCTCCAGGATATACCAAATTAGACATTCCCATTTGGGTTACTCTTCTTAATCTTTGAAAGTAAGGGTGTTCAATTATATCAAAAATTAATGAGTTTGGAATAGTAATAAACCCATAAATAGGATCGTTAATTATCTTTTGTTTATTGGTCTTTATGTTTTTCAAAATACGTAAATCCTTCAATTTTAAACAAAAGAATCATAATTAATCTACAAAAGCAAATTAACAAAAGCTTTATTAACGTATTTTTAGCTTTTAATTACACAACAAAACCTCTTTTAAGCGTTATTCTTAATGAAAATACACTAAAATTATATGAGAAATATAGAAATACTTTGGGTAGATGATGAAATAGATTTATTAAAACCGCATATTTTATTTTTAGAAAAGAAAAATTATTCTGTAACAACTTGCACAAACGGAGCTGATGCTATTGATTTAGTTGAAGAACAAAATTTTGATATTATTTTTTTAGACGAAAATATGCCTGGAATTACTGGGTTAGAAACCTTAGCTTCTATAAAACAAAAAAATGCAAATCTTCCAGTTGTGATGATTACCAAAAGTGAAGAAGAGTATATTATGGAAGAAGCTATTGGTTCTAAAATTGCTGATTATTTAATAAAACCAGTAAATCCGAATCAAATTTTATTAAGCTTAAAGAAAAATTTAGATCACTCTCGTTTAATTTCTGAAAAAACAACTTCAAATTATCAACAGGAATTCAGAAAAATATCGATGGATTTAGCTATGGTTAATACCTATGAAGAATGGAGTGAATTACACAAAAAATTAGTTCATTGGGAACTTGAACTTGAGAATATTAATGACACTGGAATGCTAGAAATATTAGAATCTCAAAAGTCAGAAGCAAATTCGTTGTTTTTTAAATTCATCAAAAAAAACTATGAAGGTTTTTTAACTAGTGATGATAAACCTACTTTTTCTCATACTTTATTTAAAGACTATGTAGTTCCTAATTTATCAAAAGATAAAGGAGTTTTATTAGTTGTTATAGATAATCTAAGGTTCGACCAATATAGAATTTTAGAAACTTTAATTAATAACTATTACAAGAAAGAAGAAGAATACTCTTACTACAGTATTTTACCTACAGCAACGCAATACGCTCGTAATGCTATTTTCTCTGGATTGATGCCTTCTGAAATGGAAAAAAGATACCCTAATTATTGGAAAAACGATACTGATGAAGGTGGTAAAAATTTATTCGAAGCAGAATTTTTGGCTGCTCAAATAAAACGATTAAGTTTAAATATTAAACACGAATATTATAAAATTACTTCTCTTAAAAGCGGAAAGGATTTAGCCGATAATTATAACGGAACAAAACAAAATGATTTAACTGTTGTTGTTTATAATTTTGTTGATATGCTATCGCATGCTAAAACTGAAATGGAAGTGATTAAAGAACTTGCTGGTGATGATAAAGCTTACAGATCTTTAACAGTTAGTTGGTTTAAAAACTCTCCTTTATTTGATATTATTCAAAAAGCACAAAAACTAGGTCAAAAACTAATTTTAACTACCGACCATGGAACAATTAACTCTAAGAATCCGACTAAAGTTATTGGTGATAAAAACATCAGTTCAAATCTACGTTATAAAACTGGTAGAAGTTTGAGCTATGAAGATAAAGATGTATATGCTGTTAAAAATCCTAAAAACATATTTTTACCTAGCATAGCTATAAATAGTCCATTTATATTTGCAAAAGAAGATTTGTTTTTTGCATACCCAAATAACTATAATCATTTTGTAAAATATTACAGAAACACCTATCAACATGGAGGAGTTTCTTTAGAAGAAATGATTATTCCTTGTGCTGTTTATAATCCAAAGTAAAAACTTTAGACACAACTTTAAAAGTTGAGTCTAAAAATACTTAACAATGAAATTTAGATTCCTTTTTATATTATTTCTGTTTGTTAAAATTGGTATTTCACAAGCACAAGAAAACCATTTAAGTCATGCTGCATTAGAGCTTACAAAGCAAAATGTAACCTACGACCCAAGTTACTTTTCAATTCCATATCCTAACGGAGATGTACCTTCTGATAAAGGTATATGTACTGATGTAGTAATTCGTGCTTACCGAAAATTAGGAATTGATTTACAAAAAGAAGTTCATGAAGATATGATTAAAAACTTCTCTCTATACCCTAAAATATGGGGATTAAAAAGAACTGATAAAAATATAGATCATCGAAGAGTTCCTAATTTAATGACTTTTTTTAGTAGAAAAGGAACAGTGAAATCAAAAGTTAAGAGCCCTAAAAATTATATTCCTGGTGATATTGTTTGTTGGAATTTACAAGGCGGAATTACTCATATTGGTATTGTAGTAAATAAAAAATCAAAAGAAGGATTAAGATACATGATAGTTCATAATATTGGATCAGGTCAAGTACTTGAAGATTGTCTGTTTGATTTTAAAATCATTGGGCATTACAGATATAAAAACTAAATTTTCTTAACATTTTATAGTTCATTATTTTTGCATACTATGAACAAAAATTATTCTTTAAATGAGTTAAATTTAGTAGCTCAAGAAATTGTAAAAAATACCAAGAATAAAGTATTACTTTTTAATGGTGATATGGGTGTTGGCAAAACCACTTTAATAAAAGAAATCTGTATTGTATTAGGAGTTAACGATGTAGCCAACTCCCCTACTTTTTCTTTGGTAAACGAGTATAAAACAAACACAAAAGAAACTGTTTATCATTTTGATTTTTATAGAATTGATAATGAAGAAGAAGCCTATGACATGGGGGTTGAAGACTATCTTTACAGTAATAATTGGTGTTTAATTGAGTGGCCCGAAAACGTTAAAAATTTACTACCTTTAGATGCTGTTGAAATTAACATTATTCTTTTAGATGATGGTCAACGAAATATTCAATTAAAAACCAACTAATTAAATGGGGTCTATTTCACCTTTTACCAAAGAACAATTAATGCCACAACCTGAAATGCTTGAAATACAAAAGCAAAAAGGTGAATTATTTATAGGCCTTCCTAAAGAAACTCATTTCGAAGAAAAACGTATTAGCTTATCTCCTGATGCTGTTTCTGCTTTAGTTGCTCATGGTCATAGAATTGTTATTGAAACAGGAGCTGGTGATGGGGCTAATTACAGTGATAAAGAATATTCTGATGCCGGAGCAAAAATATCATATAATATAAAAGAAGCTTTTGCCTGTAATATTGTATTAAAGATAGAACCACCTTCTTTAGATGAAATTGATATGATGGTTCCACAAGCTGTATTAATTTCTGCTTTACAATTAAAAACTCAACATAAAAAGTATTTTGAAGCCTTAGCAAAAAAAAGAATTACAGCTATAGCTTTTGATTATATAAAAGATGAAAATGGCGAACATCCTATTTTAAAATCTTTAAGTGAAATAGCTGGTATTGCTTCAATGCATATTGCTGCTGAACTTATGACTACTTCTAACGGAGGTAATGGTTTATTACTTGGTAATATCGGAGGTGTTCCTTCAAGTGATGTTGTTATTTTAGGTGCAGGAACTGTTGGTGAATTTGCAACTAAAACAGCAATCGGATTAGGAGCTCGTGTTAAAGTTTTTGATAATTCTATTAGTAAATTAAGAAAACTACAATACAGTGCAAAATCTCCTATTTATACATCAACAGTACAACCAAAAACTTTAGCTAAAGCTTTAATGCGATGTGATGTAGTTATAGGTGCAATTAGAGGTAAAGATCGATCACCTGTTATTGTTACTAATGGAATGATTGAACAAATGAAAGATGGCGCTGTTATTGTTGATGTAAGTATTGATCGTGGCGGATGTTTTGAAACTTCTAAAATTACAACACATAGTAAGCCTACGTTCAACGAACATGGAGTAATTCATTATTGTGTACCAAATATACCATCAAGATACGCACGTACCGCATCAGTATCTATTAGTAATATATTTACTCCGTATTTATTAGATATTGCTGAAGAAGGCGGTTTTGAAAATGCTGCTCGCTTTGATAAAAGTTTACGCAATGGCATGTATTTTTACCATGGTATACTTACCAATAAAACCGTAGCTGATTGGTTTGACATACCTTACAGAGATATTAATTTACTGATTTTATAAAAACAAAAAAACGTCTAAAAATAATTTTAGACGTTTTTTTATTATTTACTTTTAATACTAATTACATGTATTACTTACAGTATCTTGAGTTATTGTCCAACCTTTAGTATTAATTAAAAAATCTCTAGCTGTAGCAGCATCAGCTGAATAATTTGTACAATAAGTGACATTATTCGCTCCTAGTGTTATACCGGATTGCACTGTACTTAATTTACTCCAACCAATTAACGTTTTTGTGTAGTTTTTATCAGTACTCATAGCAGAATTATCAAACATATTATTCATAAGTGCAACTTTACTAATATTCCAAGAGTCAAGGTTTTGACTAAAATTAGTTGTTCCAAAAAACAAAAACCTCATAATATTAACATTACTTACATTCCAGTTACTTATATCTTTATTAAAAACTGATGCACCTGCAAAAACACCATCCATGTTAGTAACATTACTTACCTGAGTTCGATTAATAAAAAGAGAGTTGATTAGTTTTAATCGTTTGATAT
>CAZCHR010000035.1:0-17978 GCA_964498665.1 uncultured Tenacibaculum sp.
CAAACGATTAAAACTAATCAACTCTCTTTTTATTAATCGAACTCAGGTTATTAGGGCAATCATTTTTGGTCAAGGGGTTATTTTGTTAGCACAGTTGGATTAGATGAGGATATGATTAAGCGATATGTGAAATATCAAGAGCATCATTGATAAGCCTTATGACCCTATGGGTCTAATCTGAAAATCAAAGCCTCCGTTTTTAACGGAGGTTTTTTACTTTATCTAGGATATATTAGGGATAACACAACTTTTAGTAGCTATTAAGTGTTTAGCTAGAAATCAAACTTAAAAAGAAAATAAGAATTAGCATTGGGAATATCCGCAGTTTTTTATGTGGTTTTCCGAAATAAGGTTTTAACTCATTTATTATAAGTTTGAAAAGAGTAGTATTAAACTAATAAAAAATGTTGTTTTAGGTAAATGAGTTTAATCTTTAAACAAAAAACCTAAACCCAAACGGCTTAAAAACTTTTTTTCGAAAGCCCAAAAGAATTTAAATTGACCAAATAACCAACCAACTAAAGGTAATGTTAATTGATAGATAGGGAAAATTAATAAAAATCGATATAAGAAATATAAAGCCCAATGTGTGTTGTCGGAAGTAATATCGAAGTAAGATAATAAAGGTTTACCAATTGTAGCAGCAAAAGAACCGTTAATAGAAAATACGATTAATACAGCAATTACATCCCAAGTAGTTTTTAAACCCCAACGTTGTTTTAATTTTTCCATAGGGGCAAAAATAGATAAAAGAAAAAGGGCAAACAAATGTTTGCCCTTTTTGATATAATATGTTTAGTATTTATTTTTTTCCAAAAATACCACCTAATAATCCGCCTAATAATCCACCACCTGATTTTTGTTGGTTTCCACCACCTAAAACCATTCCTGCAACATCATCAACAATACTTCCATCTCCATCAGCATCTAAAATTTGCTCTAAAAAGTTTTGTTCTTTTTGTGCAGAGCTACCACCAAGTAAACCACCAAGTAAACCACCTAAGTCACCAGAGTTACTTACATTGTTTTGACGAGACTGCTTACCTAAAACTCCCATTAATATAGGAGCTGCGGTTTTTAATATATTTCCAACAGCGCCAGAATCCATACCTGCTTTTTGTCCAAGTACTTGCTCTATACCTTGTTGTTTATTTCCTAATACATGACCTAAAATTTTACCACCATCTTGTAAAACATCTGCATTTACACCACCTTTAAATAAATCACCTAAATTATCTAAAATACCACCATCATGTTTGCCAATTGCACCCATTAACCCTTCAGCACCTTCTGGTGTTGCAGAATTACGTTGCATTGCTTTCATTAATACAGGTAAAGCCATTGTTAAAACACTACTTGTTTTTCCTGTGTCTTGTCCAGTTGATCCTGCTACTCCTGATATAATTGATTTACCTAAGTCGCTGTTTAATAAGTCTAAAATTCCTGCCATTTTTTTGTTTTAATAAGATTAGTAATTAGTTCTCAATAAATAAGACACAAGTTACGCTTTTATGGTCACATTTTTTAATTTTTTATTTTTAACTTACCCCCATATAAAAACTAAATTTATTAGATGAAAAAATTAGCATTACACTGGCAAATTTTAATAGGAATGGTTGTCGGGATCTTATTTGGTCTTGCAATGACTTTTATTGATGGAGGTGATTCGTTTGTTGGTAATTGGATAAAACCATTAGGAACTATTTTTGTGAAGTTATTAAAATTAATAGCAGTACCATTAATTATAGCATCTTTAGTAAAAGGAATATCAGATTTAAAAGATATTTCGAAATTTAAAAATATAGGGTTGCGTACAATAGCTATTTATATTGGTACAACAGTTATTGCTATTACTATAGGTTTAGTTCTTGTAAATGTTGTGCAACCAGGAAATGGAATTTCAGAAGAAACAATAAATAAATTAACAGAAACTTATGCCAATAGTGGTAGTGTGCAAGCAAAAATAGCTGAAGCAAGTAAACAAAAAGCCAGTGGACCTTTACAGTTTTTAGTAGACATGGTTCCTGATAATGCTTTAAAAGCAATGGGGAATAACAAATCAATGCTGCAAGTTATTTTCTTTACTATTTTCTTAGGAATATCAATGTTATTGGTTGGTGAGAAAAAATCAAAACCTTTAAAAAAGTTTTTCGACTCTTTAAACGAAGTAGTTTTAAAAATGGTAGATTTAATTATGTTATCGGCTCCATATGCAGTATTTGCTTTATTAGCAAGTGTTGTAGTTTCATCTAACGATCCTGATTTGTTATTAGCATTATTAAAATATGCGTTTACTGTAGTTGGAGGATTATTAATTATGGTTGTTTTTTATATGGTTTTAATTAGTGTCTTTACAAAGAAAAATCCATTATGGTTTTTAAAACAGATTAGTCCTGCACAATTATTAGCATTTTCAACAAGTTCAAGTGCAGCAACTTTACCAGTAACAATGGAGCGTGTTGAAGAACATGTTGGAGTGGATAAAGAGGTTTCTAGTTTTGTCTTACCAGTAGGAGCTACGATTAATATGGATGGAACAAGTTTGTATCAAGCGGTAGCTGCTGTATTTATTGCACAAGCATTAAGTTTCGATTTATCTTTTGGAGATCAATTAACAATTATATTAACAGCTTTATTAGCATCTATAGGTTCTGCTGCTGTACCAGGTGCAGGTATGGTAATGTTAGTAATAGTACTAGAAGCGGTAGGTTTTCCTGCGGATAAATTAGCAATAGGTTTAGCTTTAATTTTCGCAGTAGATAGACCTCTAGATATGTGTAGAACAGTAATTAATGTTACTGGTGATGCAACAGTATCTACTTTAGTAGCAAAATCTGTAGGGAAATTAGGTGCCCCAAAACCTAAAAATTGGGATGATAATTACGATGAGGTAAAATAAGTAATATTTATGATTCATATAAAAGCATCAATGTTTAAATTATACATTGGTGTTTTTTTATAAAATAGATTTGATTAAAAAAAGTGTTTGATGAAAATTATAGTTACAAAACCTATAGTTACTGCAAATTGGTTATATAAAAATAAAAATGCAGAAAATTTAATTATTTTAGATGCAACTATAACAAAAGTTGGATCAGTAACAGAGGTTAATAATGTAAAGCATCAAATACCAAATGCTGTTTTCTTTGATCTTAAAAACGTGTTTTTAGATAAAAAAGGAGAGTTTGCTAATACCTTACCTAACGCTTCTTATTTTGAAAGTGAGTTGCAAAAACTAGGAATAAATCAAGATAGCTGTATTGTTGTGTATGATGATATAGGTACGTATTCTTCACCTAGAGTTTGGTGGTTGTTTAAAGTTTTTGGATTTAATAACATTGCAGTTTTAAATGGAGGATTATCTACATGGTTACAATCAAATTATCCGACAGAAGTTCCGGAAGTAAAAAAAATGAAGATGGGTAACTTTAAAGTAAATTATCAATCAGAAAAAGTAAGTAAAACAGAAGAAGTATTAAAGGCATCAAATAATAATAACTATATTTTAGATGCACGGTCTAAAGAACGATTTAATGCAACAGTTCCAGAACCTAGAAAAGGATTAAGAGGCGGACATATACCGAATTCTAAAAGTTTACCTTATTCTGAATTACAATCTAAGGGAGAAATGAAATCAGTAAAAGAACTACAAGAAATGTTTTTAAAACTCAATCCTAAAAATGAAGATGTTATTTTTTCTTGTGGATCTGGTATTACAGCTTGTATTTTGGCATTAGGAAGTGAAATAGCTGGAAATACAAATTACAAAGTATATGATGGTTCTTGGACAGAATGGGCTAGTAATTTAGAATTACCAATAGAAAAATAGATGGATTTAGATTGGACAAAAAAAGAGTTTGAGGTTTATGTACTCTTGTATGCAGCGCATTGTAATTACATAGAATCTGAAGAGGAAAAAAAATATATTCTCTCAAAAGTAGATGAAAAAACATTTAATAAAATGCATACAGAAGTTGTAGTAGAAAGTGAGCATAAAAATATTCAAAAGATTAAACAGTATTTAAATAATAATAAATATTCAATTTCTGATAGAAAAGACTTGATAAATGATATAAAAGAAGTGTTTTTTGCAGATGGTACTGTAGATGCAATTGAAAGAAAAATATTTATTTTATTAAAGGATATCTTAAAACCATAGATTACCGTATAAAAAAGCTCGCAATTGCGAGCTTTTTTATATTAGTTTTTTAACTTCTTGCTTTAAATAAGTGATAGAGGTTAAAATAGGGTTTTCGTTTTGAGAATAGTCAACTAATACCTTTTCTCTTAAATCTTTTGCAGTTTCAGCACTTTCAGCTACTTTTCTAAGTTTTGCTATTATCGATAGTTTTGCAGCTAAAACAGCTCTCCAACTATCTTCAGAAATATATAATTGTTGTACTAAATTATGTTCAAATTCTTGCTCAATATTTGCTATTAAAAGCTGTAAATAATTATTAGTATTATCTCCAATAGGGTTTACTCTAAGTAATAGTTTAGTAGGATTAATACGTTCACAAAACAATAACATGCGTTCGTAAGCTTGTAACTTTATAGGTAAACTTTCACGTTTTTTTTCAACTAAAGCATTAAATTTTTTTTCATTATTATCTTGATTAAGAAAAGCACTTAAAACAAAATAAACAACTCCACCTGTAGCTAAAGCGGGTAATGTATAGGCTAAACCTTCTATAATTTTATCTTCCATAATGCGAATATATAAGTCCTGTTAAAATTGCCAATCCAAAACTTAATAAAGTTCCGATTAGTACGTATTCTGTTAATTTTCTATCTTTTGATGCGGTTAAATCTCCAAACCTAAAAACAGACTTTGCAGTAAGTAAAAAACCTACACCAGCCCATTGTCCGATAATTATAAATATAAAAACTAGTAAACGTTCTAAAAAGCCAATATATTTTCCTGCGTTAGCTAAAGATTGTTCTTCAGATTTCTTTTCTTTAGCAGGGTTCCACTTAGAAATAATAGTATTTATAATTATCGATGAAGTAAAAGTGACAAAAATTAGACATGCAATTAAAATTAAATTCTGTTGATTTAATATCTCAGAAAAACTGAATGTAACTGATTGATATAATAAGACCGCAAACCCTATAAAAAATAAATGTAATACTTGGTCTACAAAAAATAGAATTCGTTTAGTTTTCTTTTTTTGGAAATATACCTTTCCTAAATCAATAAGAAAATGCGAGCAGGTAATTAAAAATATGCCTCCAATATATTTTAGATTAAATTCTAATAGAATTAATAGTAATAATGTATGAATACCTATGTGAGCATATAATTTTAAAGATTTTATTTTGTTTTTTTCTTTGTCTTTAACCCAACTTTTAGGTTGAAAAACAAAATCGCCTAATAAATGTGCAACAAGTAGTTTTAAAAATAAAATCATGAGTCTGCGAGTTTTTGTTTCATAACCTGTCTGTATCTTTTTTCTAATTTCATAATTTCATTAAAACCAGCTCTTTTTCTACGCTCACTGGCACTACTTTCAGAAATTTCTAATTTTTTAGCAATTACTTTTTGAGTAGCTTTTGGGGTTTCTAAATACATTTTTACATACTCAGCAGAATTTACAGTCCAGTTATCCATAATAAGTAATGCTAAACTAAAAGAAACATTAAATTCATTATTAACTTCGTTCCAAGGAGTTTTAAGTGCTAAATTTTGTTTTTTTAATAAATTATCAAAAGCAAAACCAGAATTAATAAAAGCTTCTCCGTTGGCTTCAGTGATATTGTTGGTATCAAAACTTTTTTTACCAATACCAATTGCTAAACGAATATCTAATCCTTTTATTTTTTTTATAGCGGTTTTTAGTTTGATAGCAAAAAGAAAAGCATCGGAAACGTTTTTAATTTCTACCTGAAAACTATCACCACGAAAAATTTCCCATGTTTTCGGAGAGCTTCCTATAGTTTTAAAAACTTGCTTTAAAACAGGTAACCAATCTGTGGTTAATACTTTTCTAGAATTAATAATATCACCAGTTATAATACTTGTCATTATATAAAATTTAATAAACTAGTTAGATGCAAATATTTTGAGGTATTTGTTTTAAATAAACTTTAGGCTTTGAGTAAGCTTTAGAGTATTTAAATCTTGATTATTGAGTAAATGTAGTTTTTTTAATCTATTTACCAAAATAATTCGTCTTTTAAAACGAATTACTTAATTTTCGGGTTTTAAAACGAATTTTGTTTTATTTGGGTTTTAAGACGAATTTATTTAAGGTAAAATAGTGAATAAAAACTAACAAATAATCTTTATAAAACCTAAAAGAATGGTTAAATTTCCGTTTTTAAAATTCTTTCAACCTTTTTCTATTGAATACTTATTTAAAGCAACTTAACGAACCACAAAGGGCAGCAGTTTTGCAAAAAGACGGTCCTATGATAATAATTGCAGGAGCAGGATCTGGTAAAACTAGAGTTTTAACCTATCGAATTGCTCATTTAATGCAGCAAGGAGTCGATTCATTTAATATTTTATCACTAACTTTTACTAATAAGGCAGCACGTGAAATGAAAGAGCGTATTGCTGGTGTTGTTGGTCATAGTGAAGCGAAGAATTTATGGATGGGAACTTTTCACTCAGTTTTTGCACGTATTTTGCGATCGGAAGCAGACCGTTTAGGATATCCGTCTAATTTTACTATTTACGATACACAAGATTCAGTTCGTTTGATAACAGCAATTATCAAGGAAATGAATTTAGATAAAGATCGTTACAAGCCAAAACAGATTTTAAGTCGAATATCATCATTTAAAAATAGTTTGATAACGGTTCGTGCATATTTTAATAATTCTGATTTACAGCAAGCCGATTTAGAAGCAAGTCGACCAAGAGTTGGTGATATTTATAAAGCATATGTAGAAAGATGCTTTAAGTCTGGAGCGATGGATTTTGAT
The DNA here is from genome assembly GCA_964498665.1 of uncultured Tenacibaculum sp. Lineage (GTDB taxonomy): Bacteria > Bacteroidota > Bacteroidia > Flavobacteriales > Flavobacteriaceae > Polaribacter. The sequence continues at coordinate 6,931 of CAZCHR010000035.1, forward strand.
GATTTATTGTTACGAACAAACGAATTGTTAACTCGTTTTCCAGAGGTTTTAGCAAAATATCAAGATCGTTTTAGATATATAATGGTTGATGAGTATCAGGATACTAACCATTCACAATATTTAATTGTAAGAGCTTTAGCAGATCGTTTTCAGAATATTTGTGTGGTAGGTGATGATTCGCAAAGTATTTATAGTTTCCGTGGAGCAAACATTAATAATATCTTAAATTTTCAAAAAGATTATCCAGATGTTAAAACCTTTAAATTAGAGCAAAATTACCGATCTACAAGTAATATTGTAGAAGCTGCAAATAGTGTAATAGATAAAAATAAAACCAAGTTAGATAAAGAAGTTTGGACTGCAAACGATGCAGGAGAAAGCATTAAAATAATGCGTACAATTTCTGATGGAGAAGAAGGGCGCTTTGTTGCGCAATCAATTTGGGATAACCAGATGAATCATCAGTTAACAAATGATTCTTTTGCAATTCTATATCGTACAAATGCTCAATCTAGAGCAATGGAGGATGCGTTGCGTAAAAAAGATATTAAATATAAAATTTACGGAGGTATATCATTCTATCAACGTAAAGAAATTAAAGATTTACTTTCATATTTAAGAATGTTAATCAACCCGAATGATGAAGAAGCATTAAAAAGGGTTATTAATTACCCAGCTAGAGGAATAGGAGCAACAACAATTGATAAATTAGCAATTGCAGCGAATCATTACAATAAATCAATTTTTGAAATTTTATTAAATTTAGATAAAGTTGATATTAAGATAAACTCAGGAACAAAAACGAAGTTAGAGAATTTTGTTCGTATGATTCAGCGTTTTCAAATAGAAGCAAAAACAAAGAATGCTTTTGAAATTGCTGATTTGGTAGTGAAGAATACGCAATTGGTTAAAGACTTACAAAAAGACGGAACGCCTGAAGGAGTTAATAAAGTTGAAAATGTTCAAGAATTATTAAACGGAATTAAAGATTTTATAACCGATAAAATAGAAACAGGAGAAGATTCATCTTTAGCTGTTTTTCTTGAAGATGTTGCTTTAGCTACTGATTTTGATAGCGAAAAAGACGATACACCAAGAGTTTCGTTAATGACAATTCACTTATCTAAAGGATTAGAATATCCGTATGTGTATATTGTTGGTTTAGAAGAAAGTTTATTTCCATCGGCAATGAGTATGAATACTCGTAGTGAGTTAGAAGAAGAACGACGTTTATTTTATGTAGCATTAACAAGAGCAGAAAAAGTAGCGTGCTTAACCTATGCACAAACAAGGTATCGTTGGGGTAAACTAACCGATGGTGAACCAAGTCGTTTCTTAGAAGAAATTGATGAAAAATATGTAGAACATATTGCTCCAAAACCACCGGAACCTTCTGCAAATCGATTTATAGATGCAAGCTTATTTGACGATTCACCTAAAAGAATTCGTTTTCAAAAACCAATTCAAAAAAAGAGACAAGAGTTTTTAGCTAAAAAAGAAAAACCAACTATCGTACCTCCAAAAAGTAAGATGAAAAAAGTGTCAGAAGTAAATTCTAAAGTGAATTTATTTGATGGAGAAATAGCTGTAGGTAATTTTGTAGAGCATAATCGTTTTGGAACAGGAGAAGTAATTGGTTTAGAAGGTAAAGGGCCTAATAAAAAAGCTGAAATAAAATTCAGTACGGTAGGTAAAAAGAAATTATTATTACAATTCGCAAAATTAAAGGTAATAGGGTAGTTTATTCCTAATAATTACTTAATTTGCATAGATAAATTATAGATAAATGACGTTTGATTTAGAATACAATTCAGAAAGGTCTACATTAATAATTCCTGAATATGGAAGACATATTCAGAAATTAGTAAACCACTGTATTGCTTTAGAAAGTAAAGAAGAAAGAAATACAATGGCGAAAGCTATTATAGACGTAATGGGTAATTTACAACCTCATTTACGTGATGTACCAGATTTTAAGCATAAATTATGGGATCAGTTACATATCATGGCTGATTTTAAATTAGATGTAGATTCTAAATATGAAGTTCCTTCTAAAGAAGAATTAAGTGAGAAACCTGAAAAAATGGATTATCCTAAATCAGCTTCTAGATATCGTTATTATGGTAATAATATTCAAACTATGATTGATATTGCTTTAACTTGGGAAGAAGGAGATAAAAGAGAAGCATTGGTTTTTACTATTGCTAATCATATGAAGAAGTGTTATTTGAACTGGAATAAAGATACTGTTGATGATGCAGTTATTTTTAAACATTTATATGATTTATCTGGCGGTAAACTTGATTTAAGAGAGTCTGAAGAAAAATTGTCTGAAAGTAAAAATTTACTTAAAAAGCGAAATAATCAAGGTAAAACTCACCAGAAAAACTACCAAAAAGGAAAAAATAATTACAGTAATAATAAATATAGAAAAAAATAAATGGCATCATTTAAAATAGAAGGAGGTCACAAATTAAACGGAACAATTACACCTCAAGGAGCTAAAAATGAAGTATTGCAAATTTTATGTGCAGTATTATTAACGCCAGAAAGAGTAGTTGTAAATAACGTTCCTGATATTATTGATGTTAATAAACTAATTTTCATTTTAGGAGAGTTAGGTGTTAAGGTAGAAAAACTAGGAAGTAACTCGTATGCTTTTCAAGCAGATGAAGTTAATCTTGAATATTTAGAGTCTGCTGAATTTAAAAGAGATGGAAGCTCGTTAAGAGGTTCTATTATGATTGTTGGTCCATTATTAGCTCGTTTTGGTAGAGGATACATTCCACGCCCAGGAGGAGATAAAATTGGGCGTCGTCGTTTAGATACACATTTTGAAGGTTTTATTCGTTTAGGAGCTAAATTCCGTTATAATAGAGAAGAGTATTTCTACGGAGTAGAAACTGAGACAGGTTTGGTAGGTACAAATATGCTACTTGATGAGGCTTCGGTAACTGGTACAGCAAATATTTTAATGGCAGCTGTATTAGCAAAAGGAACAACCACAATTTATAATGCTGCTTGTGAGCCTTATATTCAACAATTATCAAAAATGTTGAATTCTATGGGAGCAAAAATATCTGGAGTAGGTTCAAATCTGTTAGTTATTGAAGGCGTTGAAGCTTTAGGAGGATGTGAGCATCGTATTTTACCAGATATGATTGAAATAGGATCATGGATTGGTATGGCAGCAATGACTCATTCTGAATTAACAATTAAAAATGTTAGTTGGAAAGATTTAGGTCAAATTCCTGATGTATTTAGAAAACTTGGAATTAAGCTGGAGAAAAAAGGAGATGATATTTATATTCCTGAACAAGAAAGTTATGAGATTCAAAATTATATTGATGGATCTGTATTAACAGTAGCTGATGCACCTTGGCCAGGGTTTACACCAGATTTACTTAGTATTGTTTTAGTTGTTGCAACACAAGCAAAAGGAACGGTATTGATTCATCAAAAAATGTTTGAAAGTCGTTTGTTCTTTGTAGATAAATTAATTGATATGGGAGCTAAAGTAATTTTATGTGACCCACATAGAGCTACAGTTATTGGTCATGATTTTAAGAGCCAATTAAAAGCGACTAAAATGACTTCACCAGATATTAGAGCTGGTATTTCATTATTAATCGCAGCTTTATCAGCAAAAGGAACTTCAATAATTAATAATATAGAACAGATTGATAGAGGGTATGAAAATATTGAAGCTCGTTTAAAATCGATCGGTGCAAAAATTGAAAGAATAGAAAATTAATAAGTTTTTTTATTAAAATAGTATTATATTACATAATGCTATTAAAAACTGTATGTTATGAAAGAAAAAGTATTTTATTAATTTAAATTACTTTTATAAAATGATACGAAATTTATATAATGAAGAATGGAAAATAATTAAATTTGACGATAAAATTTCTGATAAAGAAAAGTTTAAAATATCTAATTATGGTAGAGTTATAAATTTTAAAATAGAAGATAAACAGTTTTTAAAAAAAGAAAGTTATACTAATGGTTACGCTTCTATTTCTGTTAGACAAAAAGAAAATGGAAAAACAACAGGTAGATATATTCATAAAATAGTAGCAGAACATTTCTTAGAAAAAGAAAGTGAAGATCAAATTTACGTTTTACATTTAAATTATAATAAAGAAGATAATACTGTTAAAAATTTAAAATGGGCAACAAAAAGAGAGAAGGAGTTACATCAATTTAAAAACCCAAAGTTTATTGAAGCTGTTAAAAATAAAAAAACAAATTATAAACTATCAGAAGGTAAGGTAAGAATCATAAAAAGACAACTTCAAAATAAAAGAACAAGAATTACAATGATTGCCAAACGTTTTGGAGTTTCAGATATGCAAATTCATAGAATTAAGACAGGTGAAAATTGGTCTCATGTTACAATATAAAAAATCGTGTCATTTCGACACGATTTTTTTTATTAATGATTATGATCTTTATGTGACTTTTCTTCTGAAAGCATTTTATGATCTTCTTTTTTTATAGTATTGTGTTCTCTTACTATTTTTTTATGATCCTCAATCATTTGTAAATGTTCATCTTGAATTTTTTTATGATCTTTCATCATTTGCTCTAAAGAAATTTCACCAGTCATATGACTTTGTTCAAGAGATTTATGTTCTTTAATTAATCTTTCATGTTTATTAACTAAAGTATCATGAAATTTTAAAATTTCCGCATGCTCTTTTTCAGTTTTAAGGTGTAATGAGTCATTCTCAAAATTTTTATGTGCCTTCATCATATAAGAATGATCATGATTCATGTGTGAGTGCGATTTTTCCATTTCATCATGTATTTTAATCATTTTATTATGTTCTTCAATAAAAGTTTTGTGCTCGTCAGAATCAGCAGGATTTTGTTTGCAGGATAATATTATTAATAAAAATAAAAACGAATTTTTCAGTATAGATTTCATAAGGGATAAAATTTAAGTTACAAGATAAAGAATTAAGTTTGTAAAAGTTTATAAATAGCAGTGTCATGTTGACACATTTTTTTTATTGGCAATATAATTGATAAAAGTATGCTGAAGAATTTAAAGAAACGATTTACAATGAGTAAAGATCAATATACAAAAGAAGACGAATTAAAAGACGCTATAAATAATGGTGAATTAAATTCTAATGAAGAAGAAACTCAGCAAAACGAAGGGGTTGAAGTAAAAGAAGAACCAACTACCGAAGAGTTAATTCAAGTAGAAAAAGATAAATACTTACGTTTATTTGCAGAGTTTGAAAACTATAAAAAACGTACAACAAAAGAACGTATAGAACTTTTTAAAACAGCAGGACAAGAAGTAATGACAGTTTTACTGCCAGTTTTAGATGATTTTGAACGTGCTTTGACACATATTGAAGATGATAAAGAGGCAGAAGAGTTAAGAAAAGGAGTTTTGTTAATTTATCAAAAAATGGTAAAAACATTAGAGCAAAAAGGATTAACTGCAATTGAGGTTAAACAAGGGGATGTTTTTGATGCTGAAGTACATCAAGCTATTACACAAATTCCAGCGCCATCTAATGATTTAAAGGGTAAAGTGATAGACTGTATAGAGAAAGGTTATAAATTAGGAGATAAAATTATTCGTCATCCAAAAGTAGTAGTAGCACAAGCATAGTAATAAGTCATTAAAACGATTAGAAAACGAAGTGTTTTTATAAAAATTACTTCGTTATGTTTATCAATGACAGAATAAAATTAGAATGGCAAAACAAGATTATTACGAAGTATTAGGTATTTCAAAATCAGCATCACAAGCAGAAATAAAAAAAGCATATCGTAAAATGGCGATAAAATTTCATCCAGACAAAAATCCGGATGATAAAAATGCTGAAGAAAAATTCAAGTTATGTGCTGAAGCATATGAAGTATTGAGCGATGATAATAAAAAGGCTCGTTACGACCAATATGGTCATGCAGCTTTCGATGGTCCACAAGGAGGTGGAGGCTTCGGAGGAGGTGGTATGAATATGGATGATATATTTAGCCAATTCGGTGATATCTTCGGCGGAGGTTTCGGAGGTTTTGGCGGAGGCGGTGGTCAACGACAAGCTAGAGTTAAAGGAAGTAATTTACGTATTCGTGTAAAACTTACTTTAGAAGAAATCGCAAACGGAGTTGAGAAGAAAGTAAAAGTACGTCGTAAAGTTCAAGCAGAAGGAGTTACTTACAAAACTTGTACTACCTGTAATGGTTCAGGTCAACAAATGCGAGTTACCAATACTATTTTAGGTAGAATGCAAACAGCAACTACTTGTGGTACATGTCATGGAGCTGGAGAAATGATTGGTAGTAAACCAAATGGTTCTGATGCCCAAGGTTTAGTAATTAAAGAAGAAACAGTTTCTATTAATATACCTGAAGGAGTTACAGAAGGTGTGCAATTAAAAGTAGGAGGGAAAGGAAACGAAGCTCCAGGGAAAAATTCTATTTCTGGAGATTTATTAGTATTAATTGAAGAAATTCAACACGATACTTTAAAAAGAGAAGGAAGTAACATACATTACGATTTATATGTAAATTTCTCTGAAGCTGTTTTAGGAACTTCAAAAGAAGTAGAAACTGTCACTGGTAAAGTTAAAATTAAAATTGAAGCTGGTACACAATCTGGTAAAATTTTAAGATTAAAAGGAAAAGGTTTACCAAGTATTGAAAGATATGGTAATGGAGATTTCTTAATTCATATTAATGTTTGGACTCCACAAGAATTAACAAAAGAGCAACGAAAATTCTTCGAACAAATGCAAGAGGATGAAAATTTTAGTCCTAACCCTCAAAGATCAGATAAATCTTTTTTTGAAAAAGTAAAAGATATGTTTTCATAAAAACAGCTAAAAAGTCCCAATTTTTTATAATTGGGACTTTTTTTTTAAAAAAAGACTTATTTAACATTATTTTTATTCAAAAGTTTTGTTGGTATTAAAAAACATTACTATATTTGTAGTGTCTAGGAGATATCCTATGACACTTTTTCTTTTTCATAGCAATTTTCCCACTCAATTCATTGAGTGGGTTTTTTTATGAGTTAAGAATGTTAAAAATAATAAAGCAGACCTATCTTATCGACTTGTATTTAGTGCAAGTAGGAAAGTCTGGACACCATAGAGTAGCATAGCGGGTAACACCCGTCCGGTGTAAACCGAGGACAAGTGCAGCAGAAAGTATGTACAGGTAATGCTGTAGTGAAACCAGGTAAACTCTATGCGGTGCAATGCCATGTACATTAGAGCTTGAGCGCTACTCGCGCGATTCTAAGGGGTAGGCAGATAGATTTTATGAGTAATTGTAAAACTAGATAAATGATAGGAGTCTCATTATAGAGAAACAGGATCCAGCTTATTGGTCTGCTTTTTTTTACTATTTATAATCATTTCAAATTATTGAACTGTTTTTTTTAAACCTTAAATTATTATATCCATAATTTTAATAGCTTTTATGTCTGTTGTTTTTGATATATGTCTAAAAATAAGCTATTTTAATTGTTTATTTGTATAATCTATTGAGTTTTCTTGTTTATTTCTTAAATTAAGTGTAAAATCGTATTTTTGCTCAACGAAATTAACGAGATAATTTATAATAAATAAAACTTTTTTGATATAGAATTTTTGTCAAATTAGTAACCAATTAATAATTATTCTTCTTTTTTAAAAATAACTTTTATGAATACATACTCAGATTACCTTAAAGAGATTGAAGTAAGAAAAGGTCAAGGATTGCATCCAAAGCCAATAGATGGAGCAGAATTATTGACCAACATTATTACACAAATTAAAGATGTAAATAATGAATACCGTGAAGAATCTCTTAACTTTTTTATTTATAACGTTTTACCTGGTACTACAAGTGCTGCAGGTGTGAAAGCTAAATTTTTAAAAGAGATTATTTTAGGAGAATCTGTAGTTGAAGAAATTTCTGTTGATTTTGCATTTGAACAATTGTCTCATATGAAAGGTGGTCCTTCTGTTGAGGTGTTGTTAGATTTAGCTTTAGGAAATGATGCTAGCATTGCTGCTGAAGCTGCTAAAGTATTAAAGACGCAAGTTTTCTTATATGAGGCTGATACTGAAAGATTAGAAAATGCAATGAAGTCTGGTAATGCATTAGCTAAAGAGATTATCGAGAGCTATGCACAAGCTGAATTCTTCACGAAGCTCCCAGAAATTGATGAAACTATTGATGTGGTAACTTATGTTGCAGGAGTTGGTGATATTTCTACAGATTTATTATCTCCAGGAGCAGATGCGCACTCAAGATCTGACCGTGAATTACACGGACAATCAATGTTTGAGCACAATAAGGAAATGCAAAACGAATTATTAGCATTGCAAAAAAAGCATCCTAATAAAAGAGTGATGCTTGTCGCTGAGAAAGGAACAATGGGAGTTGGATCTTCTAGAATGTCTGGAGTAAACAACGTAGCATTATGGACGGGTATTTCTTCTAGCCCTTATGTTCCATTTATCAATATTGCTCCAGTAATTGCAGGAACAAATGGAATCGCTCCAATTTTCTTAACAACTGTTGGTGTAACAGGAGGAATTGGAATTGATTTAAAAAACTGGGTTACTAAAAAAGATGCGGATGGAAAAACAGTTTATGATGCAGAAGGAGATCCTGTCTTAGAAGAAGAATACTCAGTTGCAACGGGTACCGTTCTTACCATTAATACAAAAACCAAAAAATTATATAACGGAGATCAAGAGTTAAAAGATATTTCTTCGGCTTTAACACCACCAAAAATGGAGTTTATCAAGGCTGGAGGTTCTTATGCTGTCGTTTTTGGAAAAAAACTACAAACATTTGCTTGTAAAGTTTTAGGAATAGATGTCCCTCAAGTTTATGCAACTTCTAAAGAAGTTTCTGTTGAAGGGCAAGGTTTAACTGCAGTTGAAAAGATCTTCAACAAACAAGCAGTAGGAACTACTCCAGGGAAGACATTACATGCAGGTTCTAATGTTCGTGTAGAGGTTAATATTGTAGGATCTCAAGATACTACAGGGTTAATGACTTCTCAAGAGTTGGAAATGATGGCTGCAACAGTGATTTCTCCGATTGTAGATGCTGGTTACCAATCAGGATGTCATACGGCTTCAGTTTGGGATGATAAGTCGAAAGCTAACATTCCAAGATTAATGAAGTTTATGAATGATTTCGGATTAGTTACAGCGCGTGACCCAGAACATAAATATGCCCCATTAACAGATGTTATTCATAAAGTATTGAATGATATTGCTGTTGATGATTGGGATGTTATTATTGGAGGAGATTCTCATACTCGTATGGCGAAAGGTGTTGCATTTGGTGCTGATTCAGGAACTGTTGCACTTGCTTTAGCAACTGGAGAAGCTACAATGCCAATTCCAGAATCTGTTAAAGTAACTTTCAAAGGTGAAATGAGATCTTACATGGATTTCCGTGATGTTGTTCACGCTACTCAGCAACAAATGTTAGAGCAATTTGAAGGTGAGAATGTATTCCAAGGTAGAGTTATTGAAGTGCACATTGGAACATTAACTTCTGATCAAGCATTTACTTTTACAGATTGGACTGCTGAAATGAAAGCGAAAGCTTCAATCTGTATTTCTGAAGAAGAAACATTAATTGAATCATTAGAAATTTCTAGAGATCGTATCCAAATTATGATCGATAAGGGAATGGATAATGAGAAACAAGATTTCCAAGGATTGGTAGATAAAGCTAATAACCGCATTCAGGAAATGAAGACTGGTGTTAAATCTGCTTTAAAACCAGATGCTGATGCTAAATACCACGCGGAAGTTGTTATTGATTTAGATAAGATTGCTGAACCAATGATTGCTGATCCTGATGTAAACAACGAAGACGTTTCAAAACGTTATACTCACGATAATATTCAACCTTTATCTTTTTATGGAGGAACTAAAAAAGTTGATTTAGGTTTCGTTGGATCTTGTATGGTTCATAAAGGAGATATGCAGATTTTAGCACAAATGTTAAAGAATGTTGAAGCGCAAAAAGGAAGTGTAGAATTTAAAGCTCCTTTAGTAGTTGCTCCTCCAACATACAACATTGTAGATGAGTTAAAAGCTGAAGGTGATTGGGAGATTTTAGAAAAATATGCTGGATTTGTATTTGATGATGCAGCACCAAAAGCAGCAGCAAGAACTAAGTACGAAAACAAAATGTATTTAGAGCGTCCTGGTTGTAGTTTATGTATGGGTAACCAAGAGAAAGCTGAAGCTGGTGATACTGTTATGGCTACTTCCACACGTTTATTCCAAGGAAGAGTTGTAAGAGATACAGCTGAGAAGAAAGGTGAATCATTATTATCTTCTACTCCGGTTGTTGTACTTTCTTGTATTTTAGGAAGAACTCCTACAATGGAAGAATACGAAGCTGCTGTTGAAGGAATTGTTTTAACGAAATTCAAACCTTCTCAAAAGCAGTTAGTTGTTTAATAAAATAATTATAAATTTTCTAAATTACTTAGAAATTCAGATATTTGAACCGCCTTATAAAAGGCGGTTTTTTTATGAAATATAGACAACTTACCAAAGAACAATTTGAAGGGTTACATGAAGAATTTGCACGTTTTTTAGCATCACAAAGTATTGATGCTAAAGAATGGAATGAGTTAAAAAAACAAAAACCTCATGTAGCAGAAGAAGAAATGAATGTTTTTAGTGATGTAGTTTGGGATGATGTACTTACCAAAACTTCATATTTAGAACACTTTTCAAAAAAAGTAGTAAACTTATTTAAGTGTGATGAAAATGAAATGCATCGTATTGTAATAAATATAGATAAAAAAATGGATCTATTAACTCAAGAAGGGTTTGAATGGTTAATGAAGAATCCTAATGATGAATCTATAGAGATTTTAACAGGGACTAAACCATATAAAGAAGAGAGAAATACAGAGATATTCGATTTAATTGAAAAAGGAAGTTCAATCTCTAAAGGAGAAATATACCAGTATTTTAACCGATTAATTTCCTAAATAAATATATTCTATTAATCCCATTATTTATTAAAATTTTATTAGGAATCGC
>CAZCHR010000036.1:0-17977 GCA_964498665.1 uncultured Tenacibaculum sp.
GATCATACACTTTGGGATTTTGATAAAAATTCAAAATTAACATTTATTCAAATTTTTGAAGAACATAAAATTCAACTTAATATTGATGATTTTTTAGAAGCATATATGCCAATAAATTTACGTTATTGGAAATTATATAGAGAAGATAAAATATCTAAAAAAGCATTAAGATATAATAGATTAAAAGAAAGTTTTGATATTTTAAAATACAGTATACCTGATATTGTTATTGATAAAATAGCTGAAGATTATATTAATTATATGCCAAATCATAACCATTTATTTGATGGGGCAATTGAAGTTTTAGAATATCTAAAAGAAAAGTATGAACTACATATTATAACAAATGGTTTTGAAGAGGTTCAGAAATTAAAGATGAAAAAATCTGGAATTTTAAAATATTTCAAACAAATAATAACATCAGAAAGTGTAGGAGTTAAGAAACCTAATACAAAAGTGTTTGAATTTGCTTTGAATAAAGCTAATACAGTGGCAGAAGATTCTATTATGATTGGAGATAGTTATGAGGCTGATATTATGGGAGCATTAAATGTAGGAATGTTAGCAATTCATTTTACAAATAATAAAAGTAATGAATCTGGCGTTTTAACTATTAATGAATTAATAGAGATTAAAAAATATTTATAATGACAAGAAAACTTTTTTTATTACTAATTAGTGTTGTTATAAATAGTTCTTGTGTAAAGGATATTGATTTTAATCAAGCAGAAAATTTAGAATTAACACCAACTTTTATTGCTGCGATGGTTAATACAACTATTAATCAAACACAAATTATTAATTCTTCTGGTATTGAAATAAATGAATTTAAAGATATTTCAAGATTTGATGTTTTTTCTAGTTCAGCATTTGAAAAAGTAGAAAAAATGATGCTTAATTTTGAGGTGTCTAATCCTTTTGATAGAATTTTTACTATTGCACTTGTTTTTTTTGATGATAATGCTAATGTAACTTATCAATTTCCTTTAATAACGATACCAGAAAATGTAAATAATTACAAATTTTCTCACGAAATAATTATAGCAAATTCTCCATCTATATTACGATCTAAAAATTTAAATACAACCATAAATTTATTACCAAGTTCTGATGGATCAATAATTAATATTAACGAGGATAAAATATTTAAATTTACTTCTTCGGGAACTTTCTTTCTTAAAATTAATTAATGAAAAAATATTTTATTTATATACTTATAGTAGGATTCTTCTCAAATAATATTGTTTCACAAAACAAACAAATACTATATAATTTTGATGAAATACCACAAAAATTATTATTAAATCCAGGATCAAATATAAATTTCAAATATCATTTAGGTTTTCCACTTTTATCAGGAGTTTCTTTCGATGGAGGAATAACAAGTATAACAGCTGCGGATTTATTTAGAGATAATTCTGTTGATTTTACTACCAAGTTATTAAACGCTGTGGATAGAATTTCTAATAAAGATTATATACAAATTCATTCACAAATAGAAATATTAAATGCAGGATACAAGTTAAATCAAAGAGATTATTTAAGTGTTGGCTTTTATACAGAGTTAGATGCTTTTTTTAATTTTTCAAAAGATGCTTTAATACTTTTAAGAGATGGTAATTCAGCTCACTTAAATAAAAATTTTTTATTATCTGAAGGAAGTTTAAAAGCAGAAGGTGTAGGGGTTTTACATTTCGGAATTTCAAGAAAAATAAATCAAAAATTTACTGCAGGAGCAAGGTTTAAAATTTATTCAGGAATGTTTAATGTTACTTCTACGAGTAATCTTGGAAGTTTTACAACTCGTTTAAATCAGAGTAATCAATATGAACATCATTTAAATAATATTAATGCTTCTATACAAAGTTCTGGATTTTATGATAAAAATGATAAAACAGTAGAGACAAGTACGATTATAGGTAGAACTTTTTTAAGTGGAAATATAGGTGTAGGTTTTGATTTTGGATTTACTTATCAATTTGATAATCAAACTCAAATAACCCTTAGTTTATTAGATTTAGGTTTTATTAATTATTCTAAAGATGTATTAAATAGCGAAATAAAAGGTGATTATACTTTTACTGGATTAAACTTTCAATATGATGGTACCAACAATGATTATTGGCAAAATTTAAAAAATGATTTTAGAACCAAAGTTCCATCAGAAAAAAATAGAGAATCTTATTCTGTTATGAGACCTATAAAATTTAACACTTCATACAAATACAGTTGGGGTAGAAGTAGAAAAGAAGAGAATTGTAATGATATAACTTACAAAGATTACTTTGATAATTCTATTGGAGCACAACTATTTTCTGTCTTTACTCCAACAGGACCTAAATTTGCTTTAACAGGTTTTTATGAAAGAAAATTAACTAAAAAAATCAATACTAAATTAACCTATACTATTGATGATTTTTCTTATTCAAATATAGGAGTAGGACTTACAACTAAAATCGGAAAGGTAAATGTATATGGAATGTTAGATAATTTATTTAATATGACCGATATTGCTAATTCAAATAGCGCATCTTTTCAATTCGGAATAAACTTAATTTATAATTAAAATGAAAAAAATAATATTGCTTTTATTACTGATTACATCATCAGTATTTGCTCAGAAAAACATTAATAGTTACAAATACATAATTGTACCAAATAAATTTGAATTTTTAAATATATAAGATAAATATCAAACAAGCTCTTTAACGAAGTTTTTATTTAATAAACATGGTTTTACTGCATTTTTGAATGACGAAACTTTACCTAATGATTTAGCATCAAACAAATGTTTAGCTTTAACTAGAGTTGTTACTGATTATTCTGGAATGTTTACAACAAAAAACATTATTGAATTAAAAGATTGTAATAATAAAACCATTTTTAAATCTTTAGTAGGTAAGAGTAAAAATAAAGAATATAAAAGAGCATATCATGAAGCAATCAGAAATGCTTTTAGATCGATACAATCTTTAAAGTATAATTATATTCCTAAAAAAGAAATATCTTCAACTTCAAAAAAGGAAATAGTAATTAAAGAGGTTTTAAATAAAAATATAGAAAATAAAACGAAAGTACTGTATGCTCAAAAAACAACTAATGGTTACCAATTAGTAAATACAAAACCTGAAATAGTTTTTAGTATATTAAAATCAAATGTTAATGATGTTTATATTATAAAAGATTGTAACGGTATTTTATACAAAAATAATAATGTTTGGATAGCTGAATATTATAAAGAAAATGTAAAAAAAGTACATCGTTATCAGATTAAATTTTAAGTATTTTATAATTACATTACTAAAAAAGAGTTTTATAAAGTTCTTTTTTAGTAATTATATTTATCCTTCCATTTGTTTTTTAAAGATTCTCTAAATTGATTTTCTCGAGCATTATTACCAGGTTCGTATAATTTTGTGTTTTTAATTTCATCAGGTAAGAATTCTTGTTTTATAAAATTACCTGAATAATTATGAGCATATAAATAATCTTTACCATAATCTAAATCTTTCATTAATTTTGTAGGTGCATTTCTAAGATGTAATGGTATTGGTAAATCACCTGTAGTTTTCACAAGGTTTTGAGCCTCACCAATAGCCATATAGGAAGCATTACTTTTTGCTGAATTTGCTAAATAAATAGCACATTGACTTAAAATAATTCTAGATTCAGGATATCCAATTACAGAAACTGCTTGAAAAGTATTATTAGCCATAATAAAAGCTGTCGGATTCGCATTTCCTATATCTTCTGAAGCGGCAATAAGCATTCTTCTAGCAATAAATTTAACATCTTCACCACCTTCAATCATTCTTGCTAGCCAATATACTGCTCCGTTAGGATCACTTCCTCTAATAGATTTTATAAAAGCAGAAACAATATCATAATGCTGTTCTCCAGTTTTATCATACTTAACTGTGTTCTTTTGAATTTTTGATAAAACCAATTCATTAGTGATTTCAGTTTCATCATCAGCAGAAACTAACAGCTCAAAGATATTTAATAGTTTTCTTGCATCTCCTCCAGAAACCTGTAATAAAGCATCCGTTTCTTTTAAACTGATTTTCTTTTTAGATATGAATTCATCTTTTTCTATTGCTCTATGTAATAAAGCAACTAAATCGTTTTTATCAAAAGAGTTTAAGATGTATACTTGACAACGAGAGAGTAGGGCGGGTATAACCTCAAAACTGGGGTTTTCAGTAGTTGCACCAACTAATGTAACCCAACCTTTTTCTACTGCATCTAATAAAGAATCTTGTTGAGATTTACTAAAACGATGAATTTCGTCAATAAACAAGATTGGATTTTTCTGAGTAAATAAACCACCACTTCTTTTAGCTTTCTCAATTACTTTACGTACATCTTTTACACCAGAACTAATGGCGCTAAGGGTATAAAATGGACGACCAGATTCAGTAGCAATGATATTAGCTAAAGTTGTTTTTCCAATTCCAGGAGGCCCCCATAATATTAAAGAAGGAATAATACCTTGTTTAATATGATTGGTTAATATGCCATTTTCTCCAACTAAATGCTGTTGACTTATATAATCGGTTAGATTTTTTGGTCGTATTCTTTCTGCCAAAGGTTGATTCATGATGTAAAAATAGAAAAGATTTATGACACATATTCCGAAATTTTCATTTGGATTTATTTTTGTTACTTTATTATCATGAATTCAGAAGAACAACTTAAATTTAATAATACAGTATTTGTAATTCCTTTTTTATTTATATTCTCAATATGGTTCATTTATTGGATTGAGATTAAATTTGGATTTAATTTCAATAAATTGGGAGTATACCCGAGAAGTTTTCATGGTTTAAAAGGTGTTTTCTGTTCGCCTTTTATCCATAGTGATACAAGTCATCTTTTTAATAATTCAGTACCTTTATTTGTGCTCTCATTGTCTCTTTTCTATTTCTATAAGCATATAACCTTAAAAATTTTAGTTTTTGGAGGATTGCTTACTGGGGTATTCACTTGGGTAATTGCAAGAGAATCATATCATATTGGTGCCAGTGGAATAGTTTATCTATTATTTAGTTTTGTTTTTTTTAGTGGAATGATAAGAAAGCATTTTAGATTAGTTGCTGTATCTTTAATAACCATTTTCTTATACGGTAGTATGATTTGGTATGTATTACCAATTAAAGAAGGAATGTCGTGGGAAGGACATTTATCTGGACTAATTATTGGTTTTTTATTTTCAATTATTTATAAAAAGAGTGGAATTATAAAAGAAAAATTTGAATTTACTAAAACTGAGTTTGATGATATGTTTGATGATGATGGTAATTATATTCCACCTGTTTTAGAAGAAAAAGTTGAAATAGAAGAATTAAAGTATAAATATTTTTATAAAGAGAGTGAATAAAAAATCCTGCTTATTTAGCAGGATTTTTAAATTTTATATTTATTGTCTTTGTCTTACAGCTTCATATAGAAAAACACCACAAGCAACAGATACATTTAAAGATTCTATTTCACCTAATAAAGGTAGTTTAGCTTTATAATCAACCATTTTTAAAACAGAATTAGAGACACCTTTATGTTCTGAACCCATAATTATAGCCATGGGGTGTTTAAAATCGATATCAAACGCATTATCTTCTGTTTTTTCAGTAGCAGCAACCATTTTAATGTCAGCAGCTTGTAGTTGAAACATAGCATCTTTAATATGATCTACTTTACAAATTGGTACTTTAAAAGCTGCACCCGCAGATGTTTTTATAGTCTCAGCATTGATAGGAGCACTACCACTTTTTTGTATGATAATACCGTTTACACCTGTACATTCAGCAGTTCTAATAATGGCACCAAAATTTCGGACATCAGAAACTTGATCTAATAATAAAAATAATGGTTTTTTGTCTGATTCTAAAGTCGTTTCAATTAAATTTTCTAAGTCATGAAAATCTACTGGAGAAATTTTAGCAACAGCTCCTTGATGATTGTTATGTTTAGATAATCGATCTAATTTTTCTGTAGGAACGACACTTGTTGATATTTTATTTTTCTTTAATAATTTATCTAATTGAAAAAATAAATCGCCTCTTAATCCTTTTTGTAAATATACTTTATTAAGTGAGGCTTTACTTCCTATAGCTTCAATAATTGCTCTAATACCAAAAATAGTAGTGTTTTCTTCCATGTTGCAAATGTAGTTGAATTTATTGTATAAAAAAACCACCTCGTTAGAGGTGGTTAAAATTAAATATTAAATTTTTTATTGATCCCACCAAAGTTTATTGGTCATTGTAATTCCAGTAGGAACATTTTTATTATTATTATCAAGCTCACTTTGTGGGTATAAACCTCTCCTAATATATTCTGAAAGAGTAGAATTATTAGGTAAAGACATGTATCCACCACCAGGGAAAGCAAAATCATGTCTTCTCATATCTGTCCATGTTTCAATATTCATAGTAAACATAGCTTTGTATTTTTCAGTCATAATTTTTTCTAGAGTAACTGTAGCTGCTGTTTCAGAAGCATGTGTAGTTATATAATTACTAACCTCAGTTGCATAAGCTACAAGGTCTCCACCTTCGGCAGTTAATAATGCAATAACACTTGGAGTTACTAAGTCTAATTGAGCTTTTATAGCTGCATTTAATGCGCTAGCTGCTCTTCCAGGGTTGTTAGCCCTCATTGCAGCTTCAGCTTCAATGAAAAGTAATTCAAAGTAAGTTGCAATTAAAAGTGGGGAATCTTTTTTTCCGTAATATGTATTAGGTCCAACAGGAGAGTAAGAAGCGCTCCCAGTTGGATCTCCATTGGGCTTTCCTACAAAGCCTAATACACCTCCTGTATTTGGATAATTAAATGGTCTGTCATCCCAATAAGCTTTTAATCTAGGGTCATTATTGGTTTTCAAAAGATTCATAAATTTTTCAGAAGCAATAATAAGATTGTTCTCAAATAATTCGTGCCATGTGTTTATCCAATTTGCAGAACCATCATAATCATAATCAAAATTCCAATTATTATTCATTCCTAAAGCTTTTGCAGCATCTACGAACTGTAACGCTTTTGTAGCTGAACCATTAGGGTCTTTTTTACTTAAATGGTTGTAATAGCGAGCTAAAAGTAAATTAGCAGTAGCTTCCCATTTTTTAAAATCCCCATTAAAAATAATATCTTGATCAGGATTAAGAGGTAACAAAGTGCTCTTGTTTAAGTCAACAATAGAAGTTTCTAATAAAGAAAATATTTCATTATAAATAGATTCTTGAGTATCATATTTTGGTTGAGATAATGAAATACCCTGAAAGGCTTCAGAATAAGGAATATCTCCATAAACATCAGTTAATCCACCTAACATGTTTGCCATCATTATTTTAGCAATTCCAACATGTTGCCATTGATTATATTTAGTTCCTTTTCTAATAATTTGAAAAGCATCTATCATACCTGTTCTGTATGAAACATCAAAGAATTGTGTAAAGTCATTAGATGTTAATTGATACCTATCAGCACTTACACCTGTAGCATGATTTCCTGCAAAAGTTTGAACAAAAGTTCCAGCATAACGATTCCAATCGTTATCAAAAGCCGCTTCCATATCAGCTTGAACATTTGTTAACAATAAATCTAAATTTGCTTTGGTAGGATTATTGGGATCTACACTTAATTCATCTAAACTTAAATTTGAACAGCTAAAAATTATTGTCATTAACAATACTAAGCTGATACCATTAAGTATATTATTTTTAATATTTATTTTTTTCATTTTTTAAAAATTTAATTTTACGTTAAAACTATACCCCTTTGTAGAAGGAGCAGAAAGGATATCATAACCTTGAGCATTACTACTAGCTCCAAAACCACTTGTTTCAGGATCATGACCACTATAATCAGTTTTTAACCAAAGATTGTTACCAATAATAGAGAATTTTACTCCATTAAATGCAGTTTTATCTAATACACTTTTTGGTAAACTATACCCTAATGATAGAGTTCTTAACCTCAACCATGAAGCATCTTCTACCATTTCTTCTCCTACTTTTCTGTAAGTGTCCGTATAATAGCTGTTTGTTAGTCTTAAAGGAGTTGTATTTGCTAGTCCTGTAACTGTATCTACACCATCAAAAATAACGGTAGAGTTAGCTGTAGGTACACCAACATTAGGGTCAGTTGCACTTGGATACCATCTATTCTCAGTGTCTATATGTTTTCCTCCATAAATAAACCCAGCTCTTGCATCATTAATTATATCTCCTCCTTGTTTAACTTCAAATAAGAAACCTAATTCGAAACCTTTATATTCTATATTTCCATTAAATGCTAACATATAATCAGGGTTAGTATCACCAATAACTCCATTAACGGCAGCTATTTGTGGTACTCCATTCGTTACTTTTATATTTCCATTAGCATCTCTATCCCATACTGAACCAATAATAGTACCCGCTGACATACCTTTACGTGCTCTAATAGATGTGTTAGACCACCATCCAGTACCAATAATTATTTCATCAATACTTTCAGGTAATTCTTCAACAACGTTATTATTCTTTGTGAAATTAACACTTAAATCCCAGTTAAAATCTTTAAACGTAGCAAGGTTTCTTAAAGTTAATAAAGCTTCATATCCCTTGTTTGTTACAATTCCTGAATTTAAAGTTGTACTAGAATAACCAGTTGTATTTGTTAAAGGAATATCAATTATTTGACCATCAGTTTCTTTGCTATAATATGTAAAATCTAATCCAATTTTATTTTTCAAAAATTTTAATTCAGTACCTATTTCAAATTCAGATGAAATTTCTGGTTTTAAATCTGCATTTTTTTGAGTATCACTAACTTCTGCTCTTGGTGCGCCTAAGGAATTGATAGTTAGCTTGTCGTAAGTGTCATATAAGCGATACAAAGGAGCACTTTTACCAACTCTTGCCCAAGATCCACGGATTTTACCAAAGGAAAGAAAATCGGAATTATCTAATAATTTAGAAAAAATAAACCCAGTATTTACTGATGGATAAAAGAAACTTCTATTTTTAGCGGCTAGGGTAGATGACCAATCATTTCTTCCAGTTAATGTTAATGTTAAGTAGTCTTTGTAATCAAATGTTAATTCACCAAAAGCACCAATAGTTCTTCTATTTTCTTGCAAAGCTGAAGCTTCATGATCAACATAGTTAGTAATATTTATATAGCTAGGTAATACTTGTTCTTTACCAGTTATGCTCAATCTATCTAAAGACCTTTCATTTATATTACCTCCAAGCATATAAGAAATGCCTAAATCATCAGTGGCTTTGAAATCTCCAGTAAAGATTAAATCTGAATTTATTTGTTGAGAGCTAGTTCTCCAGTCTTCCATATCCCCAAGTCTATTAGTAGTATTAACATCACTAAGAGGACGATATCTTTTCCTTATATCGGTATAGTTGTCAACACCGAGTCTATAGCTAATGTTAAACAAATCACTAAATTTATAAGTAGCATTAATATTACCAAATATACGGTTTATTTTATTTTTTATAGGAGTTTCATTAACAACCCACATTGGGTCAGCAACACTTCCAGAGAACCAAGTTTTTGTTCCGTCAGGAGCAGCCCAAGCTCTGTTTTCAAGATCCCACATATGGTGATAGTAAATGATACCAGAACCCCAACCATTACCACCATTCAAACCACCAACAGATTTTCTATCAGAGTTAATGTATTGCATAGAAGCTCCAAAGTTAAATTTATCGTTAATATCATAATCTCCATTTACAGTTACATTATATCTCGTGTATTCAGAATTTCTAATAACACCTTCATTTTTACTTTTTCCAAAGCCAACAAAAAAACGTCCTTTATCGTTAGCACCATTTACAGCTATATTTTGAGTATTTGAATGACTTTTAACAAAAAAGTTTTCATAATTGTTTCTGAATAAAGCAACACGCTGACCACTTACATCTTGTCTCACACCAGTACCGTTTTGATCTATATTAGTACCAGCAGGATAAACAGGATTGGTTGAATATGCAGGTCCCCAGTTCCAGTGTGTTACTGCACTAAAAGCACCAAATCTACCTCTTGTATAAGTGTGACTTAATTTATGAAGTTTATTCACTTCTCCAAAAGAATAGCTACTTCTTAATTCTACATTTAAACGACCAGTATCTTTTCCTTTTTTAGTTGTAATAACAACTACTCCATTAGCAGCTCGCTCTCCATACAACACTGTTGCAGCACCACCTTTTAATACTGTCATAGATTCTATATTTGACATGTCAATGTCAGCACCTCTATTTGTTCCATAATCCCCTCTACGAGTAGATAGTGTAGAGTTATCAATAGGAATACCATCTACTACAAATAAGGCTTGATTATTTCCTAATATAGATGAATTACCTCTAATTACAATTCTAGAAGAAGAACCAACATCTCCAGAAGAATTTGTAATATTAACTCCAGCTACTTTACCAGATAAAGCATTAACAATATTACCATCTCCACTAGTTTTTTCTATATCTTCTGCCTTCACTTCACCAATAGCATATCCTAATTTCCTTTTTTCTTTAGATCTTCCTAAGGCAGTAACAACAATTTCGTCTAGTAAATTATCATTTTTCAAGATAATGTTTAAAGTATTATTATCACCAACAGTTTTACTTAAAGTTTCCATACCAACAAAACTAAAAACTAGGATATCTCCTTTCTGGGCTTTGATAGAATATTTTCCGTCAAAACTTGTTTCAGTACCTTGAGTAGTACCTTTTTTTAATACTGTAACTCCAGGTAAAGCTCCTGATTCATCAGAAACAGTACCTGAAATTGTTTTGTCTTGTGCAAAGGTAATTTGCACAACCAACGCCAGTAATAGCGTTAAAATTCCATTAAACTTTGTTTTCATTGTATAATTATTTGAATTAATTAAGCGCTAAAATCATAAATATATCTTAAATCAGCAACTTTTTAACAAAAAAAACTTAAAAAAGTTAATGTTTTATCAATGTGGTAATATTTTAGGTGGTATATTTAATATCCATTGGTTTTTGTAGTTTTTATATGAATTTGATTTAGTCTTGGATTTTGGGTGATGTTTTTGTTGTTGTAGAAAAGGTTATTGTTTTTTGGAGTTGTTTGAAAATAACTTTTTTTAGTGTTTGAATAGTGATAAATTTATCGTACATTTGCGCACTCTTTTTAAAAGAGAGTAATTTAAGTACAAATTAAAAACAAGTAATAATAGTATGCCAACTATTCAACAATTAGTTCGTAAAGGAAGAACCAAAATAACTAAGAAGAGTAAATCGGCTGCATTACAAGCTTGTCCTCAAAGACGTGGAGTTTGTACGCGTGTTTATACCACTACACCTAAGAAACCTAATTCAGCAATGCGTAAGGTAGCAAGGGTTCGTTTAACGAATGGTAACGAAATCAACGCGTATATTCCAGGTGAAGGGCATAACTTGCAAGAGCACTCGATAGTATTAGTTAGAGGTGGAAGGGTAAAGGATTTGCCAGGAGTAAAGTATCACGTTGTTCGTGGAGCTTTAGATACAGCGGGAGTTGAGGGTAGAACCCAACGTAGATCAAAGTATGGTGCAAAACGCCCAAAGAAGTAAAGATTAATTAACTTTTTTAATGTAAAGACATGAGAAAAAGAAAAGCGAAAAAAAGAGAGCTTTTACCAGACCCAAGGTTTAACGATCAGTTAGTAACACGTTTCGTGAATAACTTGATGCTTGATGGTAAAAAATCTGTAGCTTTTAAAGTGTTCTACGATGCAATGGATATCGTAGAAGAAAAAAAGACTGATGAGGAAAAGTCAGCACTAGAAATTTGGAAAGATGGTTTATCTAATGTAATGCCGCATGTAGAGGTTCGTTCTCGTCGTGTGGGTGGAGCTACTTTTCAAATACCAATGCAAATTCGCCCAGACAGAAAAGTGTCAATGGCAATTAAATGGTTGATTACTTATACGCGTAAGCGTAATGAAAAAACAATGGCGCAACGTTTAGCTGCAGAGGTATTAGCTGCTGCAAAGGAAGAAGGTGCTGCTGTTAAAAAGAGAGTTGATACTCATAAGATGGCTGAGGCAAACAAAGCATTTTCACACTTTAGATTCTAAGAAATGGCTAGAGATTTAAAATTTACAAGAAATATTGGTATTGCTGCGCATATTGATGCTGGTAAAACCACTACAACTGAACGTGTATTGTATTATACGGGTGTAAGTCATAAAATTGGTGAAGTGCATGATGGTGCTGCAACTATGGACTGGATGGAGCAAGAGCAAGAAAGAGGTATTACAATTACTTCTGCTGCTACAACTTGTGAGTGGAAATTCCCTGTAGAAAATGGTCAACCAACAAAAGATACTAAAGGATATCACTTTAATATTATTGATACTCCTGGTCACGTTGATTTTACAGTAGAGGTAAACCGTTCATTAAGAGTTCTTGATGGATTAGTTTTCTTATTTAGTGCTGTTGATGGTGTTGAGCCTCAGTCAGAAACTAACTGGAGATTAGCTGATAACTATAAAGTTCCAAGAATTGGTTTCGTTAACAAAATGGACCGTCAAGGATCTAACTTTATGGCTGTTTGTCAACAAGTAAAAGATATGTTAAAATCAAACGCAGTGCCAATCGTAATGAACATTGGTGATGAGGCTGACTTTAAAGGTATTGTTGACTTAGTAAAGAACCGTGCTATTATATGGCACGATCATACACAAGGGGCTACTTTTGATATCGTTGATATTCCAGAGGAATTAAAAGAGGAAGCTGCAATGTTACGAGGTAAACTTATTGAAGAAGTTGCTGCTTATGATGAAAATCTTTTAGAAAAATATATGGAAGATGAAGATTCAATTACAGAAGATGAAGTACATGCTGCTCTTCGTGCTGCTGTAATGGATATGTCTATCATTCCTATGATCTGTGGATCCGCATTTAAAAACAAAGGTGTACAGTTCTTATTGGATGCAGTATGTCGTTACTTACCTTCACCGGTAGATAAGGATGCTATTGTTGGTACAGATCCTAATACAGGTGACGAGATTTCTCGTAAGCCAGATGCAAAAGAGCCTTTTTCTGCATTAGCATTTAAAATTGCTACAGATCCTTTTGTAGGTCGTTTAGCATTTTTCCGTGCATATTCAGGGCGTTTAGATGCAGGTTCTTATGTGTTAAATAACCGTTCAGGTAAAAAAGAGCGTATCTCACGTATCTATCAAATGCACTCTAATAAGCAGAATGCTATCGATTATATTGAAGCTGGAGATATTGGAGCAGCTGTAGGATTTAAGTCTATTAAGACTGGAGATACTTTATCTGATGAAAAGAATCCAATCGTTTTAGAATCTATGGACTTCCCAGATCCAGTAATTGGTATCGCGGTAGAGCCTAAGACTAAAGCAGATGTAGATAAATTAGGTCTGTCTTTAGCGAAGTTAGCTGAAGAAGATCCAACGTTTACTGTAAGAACTGACGAAGCTTCAGGACAGACTATTATTTCTGGAATGGGTGAGTTACACTTAGATATTATTGTTGATCGTTTAAAACGTGAATTCAAAGTAGAGGTGAACGAAGGTCAACCACAAGTAGAATACAAAGAGGCTATTACACAAGCTGCAGAACACAGAGAGGTTTATAAGAAGCAATCTGGTGGACGTGGTAAGTTTGCTGACATTGTATTTACTATGGAGCCAGCTGAAGAAGGAGCTCAAGGTTTACAATTCGAATCTGTAATTAAAGGAGGTAACGTTCCTAAGGAATTTGTACCTTCTGTAGAAAAAGGATTCAAAGAAGCAATGAAGAATGGTCCTTTAGCAGGTTACGAAATGGATTCAATGAAAGTTACTTTAAGAGATGGGTCTTTCCACCCTGTGGATTCTGATCAATTATCTTTCGAATTAGCTGCAAAAATGGGTTATAAAGCTGCTGCAAAAGCTGCAAGAGCTAAAATCATGGAGCCATTGATGAAATTAGAGGTGTTAACTCCTGAAGAAAACATGGGAGATATCGTAGGAGACTTAAACAGAAGAAGAGGACAAGTTAATGATATGAGTGATCGTAACGGTTCTAAAGTTGTAAAAGCATTAGTTCCATT
Source organism: uncultured Tenacibaculum sp. (assembly GCA_964498665.1). Lineage (GTDB taxonomy): Bacteria > Bacteroidota > Bacteroidia > Flavobacteriales > Flavobacteriaceae > Polaribacter. Next base: position 14,065 of record CAZCHR010000036.1, read on the forward strand.
ATCTGAAATGTTTGGATATGTAACTGCTTTAAGAACTATGTCTTCAGGTAGAGCTACTTCTACAATGGAATTTTCTCACTATGCAGAAACTCCATCTAACGTTTCTGAGGATGTAATTGCAAAAGCTAAAGGTTAATAAGATATTAAGATGAGCCAAAAAATTAGAATTAAATTAAAATCTTACGATTACAACTTAGTAGATAAATCTGCTGAGAAAATCGTAAAGACAGTAAAGAGTACTGGAGCTGTAGTAAACGGTCCAATTCCTTTACCAACAAATAAAAAGATTTTTACAGTATTACGTTCACCACACGTAAACAAAAAATCTAGAGAGCAATTTCAATTATCTGCTTACAAAAGATTATTAGACATTTATAGTTCTTCTTCGAAAACTATTGATGCTTTAATGAAACTTGAGTTACCAAGTGGAGTTGAAGTTGAGATTAAAGTATAAGTAAATAACTAACTTTCGGTTTAATTTTGTTAAGCCGAAAGTTTTTTTTACTTTTGCACACCGAAATTTAGGTTTCGTGGTATAAAAATTCTGTTTTTAATCAGAATTTAACATGTCCGGAGGGTTTCGCGAAGGAAAAATGGTAAAAACAAATTCAAGAGTGAAGATGTTTTTCGCTCTTTTTTTATGTGAAAACTAAAGGGAAATAAACTGAAACATTTGTTTCAAAACAAATTTTTATTAATAGACGCGCTGGATAAAATAAATCTATCGTCTTAAAATTAACAAATATGTCTGGGTTAATAGGTAGAAAAGTAGGTATGACCAGCTTATTCGATGAGAACGGGAAAAATATTCCTTGTACTGTAATCGAAGCAGGTCCATGCGTGGTTACCCAAGTCAGAACCGAAGAGGTTGACGGCTATAACGCGTTACAACTTGGTTTCGATGACAAAAAAGCAAAAAGCTCTAATAAAGCTTTAGATGGTCACTTTAAAAAAGCTGGTACATTTGCTAAGAAAAAAGTTATTGAATTTCAAGGGTTTGAAGGAGAGTATAAATTAGGTGATTCAATTACTGTTGAGCACTTTATTGAAGGGGAATTCGTAGATGTTTCTGGAGTTTCTAAAGGTAAAGGTTTTCAAGGTGTTGTTAAACGTCATGGATTTGCCGGAGTTGGACAAGCAACTCACGGTCAACATAACCGTTTAAGAGCTCCTGGTTCGATTGGTGCTGCATCTTATCCTGCAAGAGTATTCAAAGGAATGCGTATGGCAGGTCGTATGGGTGGAGACAAAGTAAAAGTTCAAAATTTAAAAGTATTAAAAGTGGTTGCTGATAAGAATCTTATCGTAGTTAAAGGAGCAATTCCTGGTCACAAAAATGCTTTTGTAACTATCGAAAAATAATGAAAGTAGCAGTTTTAGATATTACAGGAAAAGATACTGGTAGAAAAGTTGAACTTTCTAACGAGGTATTCGGTATAGAGCCAAATGATCATGCTATTTACTTAGATGTAAAGCAGTATTTAGCAAATCAAAGACAAGGTACGCATAAGGCTAAAGAAAGAGCTGAGATTGCAGGTAGTACTAGAAAGATTAAAAAACAAAAGGGTACAGGTACTGCACGTGCAGGGTCTATTAAGTCTGGAGTTTTTAGAGGTGGAGGGCGTATGTTCGGTCCAAGACCAAGAAATTACTCTTTCAAGTTAAATAAAAACTTAAAGCGTTTAGCACGTAAGTCTGCTTTAAGTGTACAAACAAAAGATAGTAACTTAGTTGTTGTTGAAGATTTCAATTTCGAAACTCCAAAGACAAAAGAGTTTATCAATGTTTTAAAAGCTTTCGAAATTGAGACTAAAAAGTCTTTATTCGTGTTAAGCGAAGAAAATAAAAATGTTTATTTATCTTCTCGTAACTTAAAGAAAGCTAAAGTAGTAAATGCTACAGGAATTAATACTTACAGTGTTTTAAACGCTAACAAAGTTGTAATTGCTGAGAGTACTTTAGAGGAAATTCAATCTAATTTAAGTAAATAGGGAAAGATATGAGTATTTTAATAAAACCTATTATTACGGAAAAAGCTACAAACGATAGCGAGGTTTATAATCGTTATGCATTTGTAGTAAACAGTAAAGCTAACAAATTAGAAATCAGAGGAGCTGTTGAGGCTGCTTATGGTGTAGCGATTAAGTCTGTTAAAACTATGAATTATCCTATTCAAAGAAATACTAAATACACTAAAAAAGGTTTAGTAACTGGGATAAAAAGTGGATATAAGAAGGCAATCGTTCAGTTAGCTGAAGGAGAAACTATTGATTTTTATAACAATCTTTAAGAAAAGACAGAATGTCAGTTAGAAAATTAAAACCAGTAACACCAGGTCAGCGTTTTAGAGTAGTGAATGGGTTCGACACCATAACTACTGATAAGCCGGAGAAATCTTTATTAGCTCCGAAAAAACGATCTGGAGGTCGAAACAATCAGGGAAGAATGACTACTCGTAATATCGGTGGAGGTCATAAACAAAAATACCGTATTATCGATTTTAAAAGAGATAAGCAAGGTATCCCTGCAACAGTAAAAACTATCGAGTATGATCCAAATCGTACTGCATTTATTGCATTAGTTAGTTATGCTGATGGTGAAAAGCGTTATGTAATTGCACAAAACGGTTTAAAAGTAGGTCAAACTATTGTATCAGGAAAAGAAGCACAACCAGAAGTTGGTAATGCTATGTACTTAAGTGAAATTCCTTTAGGTACAACTATTTCTTGTATTGAGTTACACCCAGGTCAAGGAGCAGTTATGGCTCGTTCTGCTGGTTCATTTGCTCAGTTAATGGCAAGAGATGGTAAGTATGCAACAGTTAAGTTACCTTCAGGTGAAACAAGATTAATCTTGTTAACTTGTATGGCAACTATTGGAGTAGTTTCTAACTCAGACCACCAATTATTAGTATCTGGTAAAGCAGGTAGAAGTCGTTGGTTAGGTAGAAGACCTAGAACTAACCCAGTAAGAATGAATCCAGTTGATCACCCAATGGGTGGTGGTGAAGGACGTTCTTCAGGAGGGCATCCAAGATCTAGAAACGGTATTCCAGCTAAAGGATTTAAGACTAGATCTAAGACTAAAGCTAGTAATAAGTACATTATAGAACGTAGAAAGAAATAAGACATGGCAAGATCATTAAAAAAAGGACCTTTCGTTCACTATAAACTAGAGAAAAAAGTGTTAGCTAACGTTGAAACTGAGAGTAAATCAGTTATCAAAACTTGGTCAAGAGCAAGTATGATTACTCCAGATTTCGTAGGACAAACAATTGCAGTTCATAATGGGAAGCAATTTATACCTGTATACGTTACTGAAAACATGGTAGGTCATAAATTAGGAGAATTTTCACCAACTCGTTCTTTTAGAGGGCACGCTGGTGCAAAAAATAAAGGAAAAAAATAGTAGGAAATTATGGGAAGTCGTAAACATAACATGGCAACACAGTTAAAAGAAGCTAGAAAGTCTAGAGCTTTCGCTAAAATAACTAATTGTCCTACATCACCAAGAAAAATGCGTTTGGTAGCAGATTTAGTAAGAGGAGTTGAAGTTGAAAAAGCTTTACAAATCTTAAAGTTTAGTCCAAAAGAAGCATCAAGAAATTTAGAGAAATTGTTAATGTCTGCTATTGCAAACTGGCAAGCTAAAAATGAAGATGCTAGTATCGAAGATGCTGGATTATTCGTGAAATCTATTTATGTAGATAGCGCAGGTATGTTAAAAAGATTAAGACCAGCTCCACAAGGTCGTGCACATAGAATTCGTAAGCGTTCTAATCACGTTACTTTAGAGTTAGGTGCTAAAAATAACAGTAATTAATCAAAGTAGAAATGGGACAAAAAACAAATCCAATAGGAAATCGTTTAGGAATTATCAGAGGATGGGAATCTAACTGGTATGGTGGAAATGA
>CAZCHR010000037.1:0-17715 GCA_964498665.1 uncultured Tenacibaculum sp.
AAAAACACCTTTTACTTTATTGATTCTATTTTTAAATAAAGCCACTTTTTTTCCATTCTTTGTAGAAAAATTATACGAAATAAACCCCTCTTTAAAAACAAAAGTATTTTTTGATGTTGGATAAATTTCAAATGCTTCTCCACTACCCTCTCTTTTACTATATAGTTGATTGTTTTTAAATGTAATATATCTTACAACATCATTATCAAACTGATAAGCTCCTGTCCACTTTTTTAATTGTTCCGTAGATAGTTGAATATCATTCCCTTCTTTAAACTTTGGTTTATCCATTGCTAAAGCTGCAATTTCTAAAGCTGAATTTGTTGGTGACTTGCATCCACAATTAGAAAATACAATTACATATATATTTTTACTTGGTACGTATACTCCCATTGATAAATAACCAGGAATCGCACCTCCATGCTCTATAGTTTGTACATCATTAATTTCATTAATACTCCAACCATAACCATAATTTATATTATCTCCGTTATTTAAAGTGTAATTTGTGTATGCTTTATTTAATGTTTCTTTTTTAACAAATACATTTGTTGAAATTGCGTTTTGCCATTTTAACATATCATCAACTGTAGACATTATTGAACCTGCTGCATAAGGTAATTTTAAACTTATATATTGAGCATTTGAAAACTCACCCCTTTTTTGATAACCTGAAGCTCTATTTTTAATTAATTGCCTATGGCTACCATAATAAGAAGAAGTCATATTTATTTTATCAAAAATTCGTTCTTGAATAAATTTTTGATAGGACATTCCACTAGCTTTTTCAATAATATAACCTAAAATAAAATATCCAGAGTTATTATATTTATATTTTTCTCCTGGTTCGAAGTCCATAGGTTCATTCTTAAAGAAATTAATAAATTTTAAAGGAGATTTATCAACCGTCATTACTTTACTAAATTTTTGCATTGAAGTATAACTCTTAATACCAGAAGTATGCGTTAATAAATGATGAACTGTTATTTTTTTTTCATTTGTAGGATAATCTGGAATAAACTTCGTGATATCATCTTCTAAACTTAACTTACCTTCCTCTAATAACATTAAAATTCCTACAGCAGTAAATTGTTTAGTTATAGAACCAACTTGAAAAACATTTTTTGGAGTCATATTCACATCTAACTCTAAATTAGCTTTTCCAAAAGCTTTACGATAAATAACTTTTCCATTTTTAGCAACCAAGGCTGAAACACCAGTTTCGTTGTTATTAAATTGTGATGTTAGTATTTTGTCAATACTTGACTCTAAACTTTGTGCTTGAGTTACTGTAATAATTAAAGTACAAAAAGTAAATAGAACTATAGATCTTATTTTTCTTTTGATTTTCATATTTAAATTTTTAGTTGGTTATTTTTATATACGACGCTATAAATTACCTTTATGTTACAACTTTATAGATAATTGATTAAATACTAACAATATTTTTAAGTTTTTAAATATATTTGAGCTTCTAAAAAATCAATAAAAAATGGCTGGAATTATTTTTACCTTATTAATGCTTATCTTATTACAAGCAGTATTAGGATTCGACAATTTACTATACATATCATTAGAATCTAAAAAAGCACCTTTAGCAGATCAACAAAAAGTTCGAAAAAAAGGAATTTTAATCGCTATTGTTTTAAGAATCGTACTACTATTTGTGTTAGTTTCTATTATTGATTTTTTTCAAGAACCTTTTTCTTTTTTAACTGGAGGAATAGATAACATTATCCATTTTGAATTTAACGGACATAGTATTATTGTTTTATTAGGAGGTGGATTTATTATCTATACAGCGATTAAAGAAATTTGGCACATGATTGGTAGCCCTAATTTAAATCACGATATTGAAGGTGCTTCTGAAAAAGGAACAAAAACTTCTAACGCTGTAATTGTAAGTATTGTTATTATGAATTTAGTTTTTTCATTCGATTCTATTTTAGCTGCAATAGGATTAACGAGTGAAATAGAAAACTCTAAAACTGCCTTTATTGTTATGGCAATTGCTATAGTAATAAGTGGATTATTAATGCTAATTCTTGCCGACAAAATTTCTTCTTTTTTAGCAAAAAATAGAATGTATGAAGTTCTAGGTTTGTTTATTCTTTTTATTGTTGGAATAATGTTAATTACCGAAGGTGGGCATTTAGCACATTTAAAATTATTTGGAAACGAAATAGTACCAATGAGTAAAACTACGTTTTATTTTGTGTTAGCTGTTTTAGTAATTGTAGACGTTGTTCAAGGACGTTATCAAAAGAAATTGTTAGCAGAACAAACATATATCGAAAAGAATAGTAAAAAATAAAATTAAAAAAAGCACTGTAATTACAGTGCTTTTTTTCTTTATAACTTAACCTAACCAAGCATTCATCATCCAAAGTGTTTTTTCTTGTTCTGATATAAAATCACTCATCATAGAGTTTGTTCCTTCATCATCTGCATTGTCAGATAATTCTAAAATAGATCGTTCTATTTTTAATAATTCTGTTATTGAGTTAATTACTAATTTTACTGCCTCTTCATCATTCGATATATTTTTACCTGTTGGAACTGTGGACAACTCTAAATAGTCTTTAAAAGTATGTAAAGGAGTTCCTTGTAAAGTTAAAATTCTTTCTGCTATTAAATCTACTTTTTCTTGTGCATCTGTATAAAATTCTTCGAACTTTACATGTAATTCAAAAAAATTCTTCCCTTTAATATTCCAATGTAATCCTCTAACATTTTGATAGTACACCTGAAAATTCGCTAATAATACATTTAAATCTTTTATTAAATCGGTTGTTTTATCCTTATCTAATCCTAAAATTGTAGTATTCATAATTCGTTTTATTACTTGTTTAATTTTTATAAGCACAAAATTATTTTAATTTTAACCTTAAAAACTATAAATGCAATTGATAGTTTTAATATATTTATCAAAAAATTTTATACAATGACTATTACTCAACTTAAATATACGCTTGCTGTTGCTGAATATAAAAACTTTACTATTGCAGCAGAACATTGTTTTGTTACACAACCTACATTAAGTATGCAAATACAAAAGTTAGAAGATGAACTTGATGCAAAAATATTTAATAGATCAAAAAAACCTATTGAATTAACAGAAGTAGGTAAACGAATTGTTGAACAAGCTAAAGTTATTGTTGATGAAAGTAATCGTATTATTGATATTGTACATCAACAAAAAGGATATATAGGTGGTGAATTTAAATTAGGCATAATACCAACTATAATGCCTACTCTATTACCAATGTTTTTAAAAACTTTTAGTAGAAATTATCCAAAAGTTAAATTAATTATTGAAGAATTAACTACCGAAGAAATTGTACGAAAATTAACCGATGGTCATATTGATGCTGCATTAGCAGCAACTCCTTTAGAAAATGAAGCAATTAAAGAACGTGTTTTATATTATGAACCCTTTGTTGGCTTAATACCAAATGAACATAGACTCTATAATAATAAAAAATTAAAAGTTGATGATTTAGAAGTTGATGATATTCTTTTACTAGAAGATGGTCATTGTTTTAAAGATAGTGTTATTAACCTTTGTAGAACAAATAAACGTAATTCTAAAAATCGTTTTCAATTAGAAAGTGGAAGTTTTGATACGCTTATAAAACTATCTAAAGATGGATTAGGTATGACTTTATTACCTTATTTGAATACTTTAGATTTAAACGATAAGGATAGGGAACACTTAAGAGAATTTGAAACTCCACCACCTGCTAGAGAGGTAAGCTTAATTTATCATAAATCTCAATTAAAAATGCAATTAATTGAAGCTTTAAAAACCACAATAGACAGTGTAATTAGAGGTGCAATAGCTTTTAGTGATGTAGAAATTATTAGCCCACTAAACAAAATGTAAATACTACTTTTAAAAATCTCCTTTCAATGAAAGGAGATTTTTTTATACTTTTATTGAGGAATATCAATACTAACTTTAGTACCTATAGCTTTTTTATTTTCATATAAATCTTCAATAAAAACTTGAATTTTTCTATCTTTATTAAGGTTTATCAAATCAATTCGTTTTTGATTTGCCTCAGTAGCATAAGACTTATGATATTTAATATTTTTGTCTTTTAAAACCTCTGAAGCTTTTCTACCAATACCATTATCAAGAATTATACATTTTAAAACTTTAGTTTTGGCATTAAATAAAAATTGAATTTTCAATTTTTTATTACCACGCTTATGAAACAAACCATGCTTAATTGCATTTTCTATATAAGGCTGAATAAAAATAGACGGAATCATTAAACTTTCTTTATCTATTTCTTCATCTATATTTATATCATAAGAAAAATCTTCTTCAAATCTAATCTTCTCTAATCTTAAATATAATTTTAAAGAAGCTAACTCATCTTGTAATGATATATATTGTCTCTGACTTTGCTCTAAATACATTCTCATTAAACTAGAAAAATCTACTAAATAAATACTTGCTAATTCTTTTTCATTCAACATTATGTATTCTTGAATAGAATTTAATGCATTAAAAATAAAATGAGGATTCATTTGAGAACGTAAAGATTTTAATTGCGAATATGCTAACTCATTTTTTTTTGATTTTTCTAACTCAATATATGCTTCTTCTAATTTACGCTCATTTAATTCACTTAAATCTCTAAAGAAATTAACTACAAAAAATAAAAGAACAAACAGAAATATTTTTTCTTCTGGAACAAAACCATCAATATTTCTAATTTTTACAATATAATATGGAATAAAAAACAAACAAATAGATATTATTAACCACATATAATGAACCCACTTTTTATCAAAAAAAAGTAAAGCACAAACAGGTAAAGCTATATAGTTATATTCTGTGTTATGTTCAGAAAATAAGAAATGAGTTAAAACAAGAACTGTTATTGAATAAAATACCATAAACAATACTTTTGATATTAAGTATTTCTTTTTCCTCTGTAACAAATAAATTACAGCAAAACCAAAAATATAAATCAAATAAGCTGATAAAATATCTAAACTTAATGTATTATTTAAAAGTCGTTTAACAGTAAAGAACAATGAATCAGCTATAATTAAAAAGCAACAAAAATTTAATACTGTTACTCTTTTAGCTTTTAACCCTGTTAGGTTTTTATCTTGATTATATAAATATGTTTTTATAAATGAATTCATTTAATATATGCTATCCTTTTACAAATTAAATAAAAATCCCGCTATAGCGGGATTTTTATTTAAAATTTATATTCTGATAAAGGTTTAGGAAAGTCTTCAGGATTTGCTGCTAGATGATATCGAGGATCATCAACAGCTTCTTCTATTACTCCTCTAAATATCGGACTTGCTTTATATAATAAAACTTTACAATCTTCACTTAAATGCTTTAGAGTAACTTTTTTATTAACTCCTTGATATTTTTCAACTAAATTAAAAATAGCTTCAATTGCTGAATGATCACTAATACGAGATTCTATAAAATCAATCTCTACAGTATCTGGGTCATTTTTTACATCAAACTTTTCATTAAATGCAGTTATACTTCCAAAAAATAAAGGTCCCCAAATCTCATAAACCTTAGTACCATCATCTTTCATACGTTTTCTTGCTCTAATTTTCTTAGCGTTTTCCCATGCAAAAACTAATGCTGAAATTATTACTCCAACAAATACAGCAACAGCTAAATCTACAAATACAGTGACTAAAGAAACCGTAATTAAAACAATTGCATCAGACATCGGTATTTTCTTTAAAATCCTAAAGCTAGACCAAGCAAATGTTTCTATAACCATCATAAACATTACACCTATTAAAGCTGCAATTGGCACCATTTCAATTAATTTATCAGCAAATAATATAAATGACAATAAAGTAACCGCCATCATTATACCAGATAACCTTCCTCTTCCTCCAGCGTTAACATTAATTACTGTTTGACCAATCATACCACAACCACCAGTACCGCCAAATAATCCACTAACAATATTACCTGTTCCTTGTGCAATACATTCTCTATTTCCATTACCTCTACTTTCAGTTAACTCATCTACTAAATTCATAGTCATTAAAGTTTCTATCAAACCTACAGACGCTGCTAAAAATGCTGGTAATGCAATAAACTTTAAAGTATCTAAATTAAAAGGTAATTTTTCCCATAATTCCATATTTGGTGTTGGAAACTCACCTTTTAATCCAGTTCCTCCTCCTTCAATAATATAAGACCCTACAGTAGTAACATCGATATTAAAACCAATAACAATAAGACTTGTTATTAAAATTGCAGTTAACGCTGCTGGTAATTTTTTTGTTATTTTAGGTAAACCCCAAATAATTGCCATAGTTAATAAAACCAAACCAATCATTATATATAGTTCTTGTCCTACCATATAAGAGCTAACATACTCTTTAACTCCTGCTGGAGAAACTTGTAACGTTTTATGCGAAAACATTTTTACTTGAGCTATAAAAATTACAATCGACAAACCATTTACAAATCCCATCATTACTGGATGTGGTATTAAACGCACAAAACGACCTAATTTAAAAACTCCTGCTAATATTTGTATTATTCCCATTAAAACAACACAAGCCATTAAATAGAAAAAACCCATGTTTTCTATAGGAGTATCCATTAACATACCTTTTGTGTGTCCTTCAGCAATCATTGCTACAAAAATAACTGCAACTGCACCTGCTGCTCCAGATATTAAACCTGGTCTACCTCCAAAAATTGCAGTAATTAAACCTATAATAAATGCACCTGAAAGCGCCATTAAAGGATCTATTTGAGCAACAAAAGCAAAGGCAACCACTTCTGGTATCATTGCAAGAGAAACTGTAATACCCGCTAGGGTATCATCTTTAATGTTAATCTGCTTACTCTTAATGTATTTCATCATAATTTCTCGACTATTGTAAAAGTTGGCAAATGTAAAGATAATTTTACTCTTTTTGTTTCATGTTTCATCAAGTTTAATTTTGATGATGTATTTTTTTGCCTTAATTTTGAGCGTTGAACTATCATACCAATTTGATAGCAACAGATGAGCAGAAAAAAACTACTTACATCAAAAGAAATTGAAATCATTCTGCATCGATTAGCTTGCCAGTTAATCGAAAATCACAACGATTTTTCAAATACAGTTTTAATTGGCTTACAGCCTAGAGGAAGTTTTTTAGCAAAACGTTTAGCTAAAATATTAACTGATGAATATCACATAAAAAACTTACAATTAGGTTTTTTAGATATTACTTTTTATCGAGATGATTTTCGTAGAAGAGACGAACCTCTAGAAGCTACAAGTACAGAAATTAATTTTTTAATTGAAGATAAAAACGTTGTTATTATTGATGATGTTTTATTTTCAGGTAGAAGTGTTAGAAGTGCTTTAACAGCAATTCAATCATACGGAAGACCTAAAGAAATAGAATTATTGGTATTAATAGATCGTCGTTTTAGTCGTCATTTACCAATTCAACCAGATTACAGAGGAAGACAAGTTGATGCTATCAACCAAGAAAAGGTAGTCGTTAACTGGAAAGAGTCTCATAAAGAAGATACTATTTACCTTGAACCCAAGCCCTCAAAGCTTGATTAGTTATGATTATAAAAAATAAACTAAAATGAAGCAATTAAGCGTTGAACATTTATTAGGTATTAAATACCTTAACCAAACAGACTTAGAGCTTATTTTTGAGACTGCTTCTCATTTTAAAGAAGTAATTAATAGACCTATAAAAAAGGTTCCTTCTTTACGTGATATTACAATTGCAAATTTATTTTTTGAGAATAGTACACGTACTAAACTATCGTTTGAATTAGCTGAAAAAAGACTTTCTACTGATGTTATAAACTTCTCTGCGGGTCAATCATCAGTTAAAAAAGGTGAAACTTTAATAGATACGGTTAATAACATTTTATCAATGAAAGTTGATATTGTTGTAATGCGTCATGGAAATGTTGGTGCTGGTGTTTTTTTATCTAAGCATGTTGATGCTAAAATTGTAAATGCAGGTGATGGTACTCACGAACACCCTACGCAAGCCTTATTAGATAGTTTTTCTATGAGAGAAGCTTTAAATAGTAATTTAAAAGGTAAAAAAATTGTTATCATTGGTGATGTTTTACATTCACGTGTAGCACTATCAAATATTTTTGCATTACAATTACAAGGAGCAAAAGTTAAAGTTTGTGGACCAACAACGTTAATACCTAGATATATTTCTAGCTTAGGTGTTGAGGTTGAAACAAACTTAAAGAAAGCTTTAGAATGGTGTGACGTTGCTAATGTATTACGTGTGCAGCATGAACGAATGGATATTAAATATTTTCCTTCTACAAGAGAATACACTCAACTATTTGGTATTAATAAACAAATACTAGATGACCTTAATAAAGATATTGTTATTATGCACCCAGGACCTATAAATCGTGGTGTAGAACTAACAAGTGATGTTGCCGATAGTAATCAATCAATTATTTTAAATCAAGTTGAAAATGGGGTAGCTGTTCGTATGGCTGTTATATACTTGTTAGCACAACAAATAAAAAGATAATAATGATTATTGAAAATAAAAAAAATTACCTTTTAATAACTAGTGATGAAAATACTTTTTCTGATTTCGCAGTAAATTTTCAGGAAGAATATAATAATCTAAAAGAAAATCATCTAATTATTAAAATTTCTGAAGTTTTTAACGCAACTAAAGAAAATATTTTATTATTTTTGGATAGATCGATTGAACATCAAAAAAATGGCACATCTTTTGTAATTATTTCAAAAGATATAAACATTGATGATTTTCCCGAAACGTTTAACATTGTAACTACCTTAATTGAGGCTGAAGATGTTTTAGAAATGGAAAATATTCAACGCGATTTAGGTTTTTAACCTTAATATTTATTATCCCCTAAATGAATATAATATGGTAAAAAAAATACTTTTTTTAACCCTCTTTTTACTTACTCTTAGTAGTTTTTCACAAGAAAAGTCTATACAAAAAATGGTTGCATCCCCTAACCCTTTTACAAATAAGACTACAATTTCTTTTAATTCAACAAAAAGTCAAGAAGTAATTTTAACAATTAGAAACGTACTTGGTAAAACCGTTTTTTCTAAACGTATTACCACTGTAAATGGTTATAATACAATTCCTTTTTATCGCAATGATTTAAAATCAGGTATGTATATTTATGCTTTACAAAGTAGCAAACACATTATATCAAAACGTTTTGTTGTAAAATAAATGAGTTTACGTTTAACAGTATTAGGCTGTCATTCTGCTACACCAAGGGTTAATGCACACCCTACATCTCAATATTTAGAAATAAATAATTCTCATTTCTTAATTGATTGTGGTGAAGGTACGCAAAGACAAATGCGTAAATACAAAGTTGGTTTTTCCAAAATCAATCATATATTTATATCGCATTTACATGGTGATCATTTTTTTGGTTTGATTGGATTGATATCAACCTTTGGTATTTTAAACCGTGAAAAAGATTTACATATTTATGGTCCTAAAGGTATTAAAGAAGTTACAACACTTCAATTAAAACTTTCTAAATCTTGGACTAAATATCATATTATTTTTCATGAATTAGAATCACTAGAAAGTGAATTAATTTTTGAAGATGATAAAGTAACCGTTCACACTATTCCGCTTAATCATAGAGTATATACAAACGGATTTCTTTTTACCGAGAAGCCAAAATTAAGAAAACTTCATATAGAGAATATTAAGCAATATGAAGAAATTAAAACTTGTGATTATCACAATATAAAAGCTGGAAAAGATTTTATTTTAAGTACAGGTGAAGTAATTTCTAATTACGAACTTACAATTGAACCTACAAAACCAAAAAGTTTTGCTTTTTGTAGTGACACTGCTTTTAAACCAGATATCATTCCAATAATTAAAAATGTAGATTTACTATACCACGAAGCTACATTTTTAAAAGATAGGGAAGATTTATGTGATAAAACAAAACATTGTACAGCTGAACAAGCTGCAATGATAGCTAAACAAGCAGATGTTAATAAATTAATTATAGGCCACTACTCTAGTAGATATTCTAATATAGAAGACTTTAAAAAAGAAGCTGAAGTAATATTTTCTAATGTAGAGTTAGCCAAAGCTGGTCAACAATACACTATCGATACTTTATGTAACGAAACAGTAATTTAATACTGATTTGTAGACAATAATACAAGTGTACAAGCTATTTCTGATTCTATACCCTTTTCTTTTAACATTTCATAGAATTCTTCATTTTCTGTTCCTGGGTTAAAAATTACTCTTCTTGGGTTTAAATCTAATATATAATTATAATATTCTTCTTGTCTTTTCTTATTTAAGTATAATGTAACTGTATCAACATCCTTAAATAATGTTTTTTCAGTTATAATATCAATATCACTTACAGTACCTTTTCGCAAACCTATTGCTTTAATTACTGTGTTCTTACCTCGTAATCTCTTAATAGCTATATTAGAATATCTATTAGGATTTAGTGATGCTCCTAATACCAAAGTAGTTTTTTTCATAATTGTTAATGATTAGTTAAACTCTGTTAAAGATAGTAACAAAAATAATGAATAGTTAGTCTATTAGACATCAAAACAATTCAAAACAAACAAAATGAAAAACATATTACTTATCTTTTTAACCGTATTTAGCGTTAATATATTTTCGCAAATGCCCAAAAGTGCTTTACCTAAACCCGGTTTAGTTTCCGGTAAAATAATTGATCAAAATACAAAAGAACCTTTACCTTATGTAAATATTATAATTAAAGATACTGCTAATAAAATTTTAACTGGTGGTATTACTAACGACAATGGTACCTTTTCTATTAAAGGTATTCCTGAGGGAAAAGTAATTGTTGAGGTTCAGTTTATTGGTTATAAAACAATTACTAAACCAATTACTATTAATCGTAAAAATAAAAAAATAAATCTAGGTACAATTTCTCTTCAAGAAGACAGTACTACCTTAGATGAAGTTGTTGTTCGTGCCGAAACATCAACAGTAACCCAAAAAGTTGATAGAAAAGTAATTAATGTAGGTAAAGATTTAACCTCTGCAGGTGCAACAGCATCTGAGTTACTAAACAATGTACAATCTGTAAGTGTTGACAGCCAAACTGGAAATATTAGCTTACGTGGTAACGAAAATGTACGTGTTTTAGTTGACGGAAAACCTACAAATATATCAGCAGCACAATTATTAAAGCAAATACCTTCAACCTCAATAAAAAGTGTTGAGTTAATTACAAATCCATCTGCAAAATATAATCCTGAAGGTATGAGTGGTATTATTAATATAATTCTTAATAAAAATGCTAATATGGGCTTTAATGGATCTGTTAATTCAGGGGTTGAAGCTGGACATTTTGTGCGCTACAATGCATCAACAAATATGAATTATAAAACAGGTAAAGTAAATTTCTTTGGAAACTACGGTTATAATGGAGGTGATAGATATAATTTCGGATTTGTTAATAGACCTGGTGCTAATAATCAAGACTTTGTTTTTACAAACGATAATCAATCACATTTATTAAAATTTGGTGCTGATATCTATTTAAATGATAAAAACACACTATCTTTTTATACAACACAAAATTGGTTTAATAGCGATGCTGATGGTAGAGCTATAGTTACTAATAACAATAATGAAATAACAAGTAATGCTCCTAACAGACAAATATCAGATAGTCATAATCAAACCTACAATGTTAATTATAAACGTGATTTTGAAAAAGAAGGACACAATATTGAGTTTGAAGCTACTTATACAAAAAATGTAACTCCAACTTTTTTAACAAATCAAGATTTAGTATTAGCTTCATCAGATAAAAGATATAAGTTGTTAAATTATTTTAATGATATTAATAATGATAGAAACAACATCCTTATTAATTTAGACTATACAAATCCTGTATCTAAAAATGGAAAATTAGAGTTAGGTTTAGAATATAGAGTCAACAAAACGGACAATACTAACTTAACAAATCAAGATAGAATTCTAGTTTATGAAACTGACACTAACGGAGATATTATATTTGATCTTAACGGACCAAGAGTTCTACAAACTGAAAAAAGTCCGAATTCTAGTTTTACGTACGATAGAGATATTTATTCAGGGTATGTAAATTATGGACATAAGTTTGGAAAAGTAACCATGCAATTAGGTGCTCGTTTAGAACAATATAAAATTGAAGGAAAGTTTAATCAAGTAGGTGAAAATACACAAACTGTAACTGATGAAATTTTTTCAGTATATCCTTCTGCCTTTTTTACATTTAATCCATCAGATAAAAATCAATTTCAATTAAGTTATAGTAAAAGAGTCGATAGACCGAATATTCAACAAGTAAATCCTATTAGAGAATGGAGTACTCCTTTAATCACTTCTGTGGGTAACCCTAATTTAGTTCCGCAGTTTACAAATTCGGTTGAATTTAATTATACTAGAAAAGTTAAAGGAGGTTCAATTACATTAGGTAGTTTTTACAGAAATATTGGTGATGCAATTAATAGAGTTACTTCTATCGACAAAGAAGATGCTAGTAATACTAAACAATTATTATCTTTTGCTAACTTTAATAACACTGATGCTTATGGTTTAGAATTATCAGCTAACTATAGAGTTGCTAAATGGTGGAGAGTTAATGCTAGTACAGATTTTTATTCTCAAAAACAATTTGGAACAACAGACCTTAATGATCCTGCTGCTACAAAAGAAGTAAAAAACGAAGTATTTAATGCTCGTATTAGTAATAGTTTTACTCTTAGTAAAAAATTACGTTTACAATTATTTGCTATGTATAGAGGTGCTAATGAAGATATTCAATGGAAAACTGCCCCTATGAAAATGGTAAATTTAGGTGCTAACTATAGTATTCTTAAAGGTAAAGGAAACATTAGTTTTAGAGTAAATGATATTTTTAATACAATGCGTTTTAAGTTTAATTCTGATAGTCCATATATTCAAAACGGGCGATTTAAATGGGAAAGTAGAACCACATATTTAGGTTTTAATTATCGATTTGGAGGCGGAAAAAACAAAGCTAAACGCAGAAGAAATAGAGATAACAACGAAAAAAGTGGTGGCGGTGGTTTTATGTAAAAAATACTGTAATTGTATAATTATTTGAATTAAAAAATCCGAAGTAAATATACTTCGGTTTTTTTTGTTACATTTATAACCAAAAGTACCTTCAAAAGATGAAAAAATTGTTAGCTACATTTATGCTTCTATGCATAACTGTTTTCTGTGATGCACAAAACAAAAATGTTACTGGGAAAATTCTTGACTCCAAAAACAAAACCCCCATGCCATATGTAACTATTACTTGTAAAAAAAATGATGGTGAAATAATTACTGGCACAATAACAAATGATAAGGGTGAATTTAAAGTCTATAAACTACCTAAAGAAAAAATAAATATTCATTTTCAATTTATTGGATACACTTCTGTTTTAAAAAAAATAGATTTATCAACTAAAAAATCAACCTACAATTTAGGTACTATAAACTTAAAAGAGAGCTCTAATAAATTAGATGAGGTAGAAATTAAAGCAAAAACGACAACTATTATTCAAAAGATAGATCGAAAAATAATTAACATTGGTAATGATTTGATTTCAAGTGGTAATAATTCCTTTGACATGCTTCATAATATTCCTTCTATTGATGTTAATCAACTTTCGGGTACTGTTAGCCTTAGAGGTAATGAAAATGTAAGAATTTTGGTTAATGGAAAACCCTCCAATATTAATACTGAACAACTTCTAAAACAAATTCCATCAAATTCAATAAAAAGTATTGAAATAATAACTAATCCATCTGCAAAATACAATCCAGAAGGAATGAGTGGTATTATTAACTTAATTCTTAAAAAAAACACGGAATTTGGCTTTAACGGGAGTGTTTCAATAGATATAGAACATAGTAAAAACACTAGACCTAATCTCTCTTTAAACACAAATTATAAAGTAGGAATCACCAATTTTTATGCTAACTATAATACTGGTTGGGGGGATTATGAAATGGACAATAATACACAACGAATACAAGAAAACTTAACGCAAAATCTTCATTTCCTTAATAATTCAATTAATCATAACTTTAAATTAGGAGTAGATTTGGAAGTTAGTGACAAGAGCATTTTATCAGTATATACCTCACAAAATTTTGATAATAACAGTCTCGAAACCAAATCCTTGGTAAATCTAAATAACAATTTACTTTTTAATAATTATAGCTTATCTGTCTATAAACAAAAAGATGAATCTTATAATGTTGATTATGTTTATAAATTAAATGAAAAAGGGCAAAATATTGAATTTGAATTGAATTACTCAATTACCAATAATCCTGAGAACACTTTAAATTCTGAACAAGTAAACAATATTTCTAAAGAATATAATTACACTAATATAATCAAAGATAAACGTAAACTTTGGTTATTCAATATAGACTATATAAAGCCTATAAAATCTGGAAAAATAGAGTTTGGGATAGAATTTAGAAAACAAGATTTTTTCAACCAGATAAATTCTAATCAAGAAGTTGCTATTAATAATCCATCCAATATAAAACCATTTGGTTCCACAACCTTAAATTATAATCGTAATATTTATTCTGGATATTTTAATTTTAATAAAGAATTTAAAAAATTTGCTTTCCAAACAGGAGTAAGGATTGAACAATTTAATCTAGACGCTTTATTTTCTAATACTCAACAAGGGACAACTCCTTTAAAAGATAATATTTTCAATATCTACCCTTCCGCTTCTATTAGTTGTAATATTACTGATAAAGATAGAGTTCAATTAGCATACAGCCGAAGAGTTGATAGACCTTCATCATATCAATTAACACCTATTCAAGAATGGAATTCTCCTTTAACTATATCCAAAGGAAATCTTCATCTCTCTCCTCAATTTACTAATTCAATAGAACTAAATTATACAAAAACCATTAGTAAAGGAAATATTTCGTTGAGTACTTTTTACAGACGAACCCATGATAAAATTGGTAGAATACTTCAAAAAGATAAGATTAATTCTGGCAAAGTTATTTCTTCTTTTTCAAATTATGATTTTGCAGATAGTTACGGCATAGAACTTTCAGGAAGTTATAAACCTTTAAAATGGTGGACTTTTAGACCTTCATTTGAAACTTATATCCAATATTCTCAAGGACTCATAAATAATTCCTTTGAACAAGTTAAGAATAAAATAATTAAAGGAAGAATTAGCAACTTTTTTAAAGCCTCAAAAAAACTGAGTTTTCAATTATCAGCTACATATAGAGGAAAAAATGAAAATATTCAATATACAGTTGAGCCTTATACAATGATTAACGCAGGAGTAAGATTAAAAATTTTTAATAGAAAGGGAAATATTATTTTAAGAGCTAATGACATTTTTAACAATTTGAATTTTGATTATTTTTCTAAAAACCCATTTATTCAAAAAGGAAAATACACTTTAGAATATATCTCTATTTCCCTAAGTTTTTCTTATAATTTTGGAAATGGAAAAAACAAAAGAAAAGGTAGAAAATATAGAGATAATAACGAATCTCAAGGTGGCATGTTTTAATTTACAATAACATTATTATATAAAGAGAGTAATTATATATAGATAAATCTTAAAAAAAATCAAAAAAAAGTTAATTGAGCTTCATTTGAAGAATTAAATTACTTAGAAAGAATATCAAAAATTTAGATACTTAAACAAAAAAACCGAAGTAAATATACTTCGGTTTTTTTATATTTTATTTAGCAAACTTTTACTTGAAAAATAAAATAATTTAAAATTTATATTTTTTATCAATAGCGTATTTTATCAATTCATTACCTCCTTTTAAATTTAGTTTACGAATCATATTTTTTCGATGTGTATCTACTGTTGTTTTCGCTATAAATAAAGCTTCTGAAATTTCTTTAGAAGTATCTCCATTAGCAATCAATTGTAGTATTTCTTTTTCTCTGTTTGATAAAACTACTTTTTCAGATTTTCCAATGGTTACATTTTCATTTATGTAATCATTCATAAAATTAAAAGCAACATTAGGATCAAAAAAAGTTTCTCCATTAGTTACATTTAATATTGCTTTAGATAGCATTTTAATTCCAGAATTTTTCAACAAATAACCAGAAGCGCCTGCGTCTAACATTTGTTTTATAGCATCTGGTTGATCAAACATTGTTAAAACCAGAACCTTAATGTGAGGATATTTAGATTTAATAATTTTAGTAGCTTGTATTCCATCCATTTTTGGCATTCGAATATCCGTAATTACTAACTTAGGTTGTTTTAACCTTACTAATTTAACTAAATCTTCACCATTATTAACAGTACCAATTATTTTGATACTTTCATCATATTCAAAAAAAGAAGTAACACCATCAATTAACATTTGATGATCTTCTGCCATAGCAATTGTTATCATGCAATATCTGTTTTATCAAATATAAGAAATGAATGAAGTAAAAATATACCTAAGATTAAGTATTACACAATAGGTAGATTAATAATAATCGATGTCCCTTTACCTAATGTAGAGTCTATATTAAAATCTCCGTTTAAATGCTTTATTCGAGTATAAATAGAATTTAACCCAATTCCTTCTTTTAATTTCTTTTTATTAAAATTAAAACCTTTACCATTATCTTCTATAATAATATTTAAATTTTGATCGTATAAAGTAATATTTATAGTTGACTCTGTTGCATTTGCATGCTTTATGGTATTTGTTATAAGCTCTTGAATAATTCTAAATACAGTAATTTCAAGATTATTATCTAACCTTTTATCTAAACCAAAATCTAAAACTTGTATCGTAATTTTATTAGTATCAGATATTTTTTCTGCCATTAACTTTACAGCAACTAATAGTCCTTTATTAGCAATAACTCCTGCGTTTTTAGCATGAGCTATGCTTCGAACCTTTAAATAAGTTTCATCAATAAGTTTTTCAGTTTTTTCATACAATTTATCTTGATTAAAGTGCTTTTTTTCTCTATTTAGTTTTAAATTTTCAAAATGTAATTTTAAAGTTGCTAATACACTACCAATATTATCATGTAAATCTTCAGAAATACGAATACGCTCTTTTTCTTGACCATCAATCATAGCGTTAATTGTATTTATTTCTTGCTCTTTAATTAAAGTTAAATTTTTCTGCTTCTCAAGTTCTTTTTGTTGTTCAGCTAGTAATCTTTTTCTTCGAGAGTTTTTTAAATAAAGAAAACCAATAGCACTAACTAAAAAAGAAAAAATTAAAGTTCCGTAAAATAAATTTTGATTTTGTTTTCGTTTTTGTTGTTCTATTATAATTTGTTTATCTTTTTCTGCTGTTTTGTTTTTCACCTCTAAAGAAGAAATAAGGCTATTTTGTTTTTTAAAATTTAATAATAAACTTTTTTGAAATGCTAGTTTCATTGCTATAAAAGAAGAATCTTTAAAATTTAAATTGTAATACAAATCACTTATATAAAGATTGTAAACAAAACTATTTTTAACAGGTGTTAATTTACTTTCATAAAGTCTACTTTTCTTTAAAGTTACTATAGCTTTTTTGTTTTCAGTAAGCTTGCCTAAATTTCTTGCTAGTTCTTTTAAATTTTCATATTTAAATTTATTATAATAAACATTTTTTGAGTTATACATTTAGTTTCTGTTTTATTTGATTTTGATAAACAGGTTT
>CAZCHR010000038.1:0-17478 GCA_964498665.1 uncultured Tenacibaculum sp.
CTCTTATTCTCAAATAGATAATCAACAATTAGAGAATTATAAGTCTAAATTTTATTTAAATTTAAAAGAAAAGTGTTTTTTTTGTGTAATGTATTGTTGTTTAGTTGTTTGTGTTTTAGTAATTTCATAACATACTTCTATTGATAAAAATCAATCTAAATATGTATATTTGGCATAATGATTGACAGTATTAAAATTATAGAATGCCCCAGAGATGCTATGCAAGGAATTAAAAGTCATTTTATTCCTACTGAAGCAAAGGCTAAATACATCAATTCACTATTAAAAGTAGGATTTGATACTATTGATTTTGGAAGTTTTGTTTCGCCAAAAGCAATACCTCAAATGAGAGATACTGCTGATGTGTTGTCAAAATTAGATTTATCTACAACAAAAAGTAAACTACTGGCTATTGTAGCAAATGTAAGAGGTGCAAGTGACGCTTCTGTGTTTGAAGAGATTGATTATTTAGGATATCCTTTTTCGATATCAGAAAACTTTCAAATGCGAAATACACATAAAACAATAGATCAATCGATTGATACGTTAAAAGAGGTATTGGCTATTGCCAATAGAACTAATAAAGAAGTTGTTGCATATTTATCAATGGGTTTTGGAAATCCTTATGGAGATCCTTGGAGTGTTGAGATAGTAGGAGAGTGGACAGAAAAACTATCAAAATTAGGAGTTAAAATATTATCTTTGTCAGATACAATAGGTAGTTCAACGACAAAAGATATAGATTATCTATTTTCAAATTTAATACCTAGTTATCCAAATATTGAATTTGGAGCTCATTTACACACAACTCCAACAAAATGGCATGAAAAAGTAGATGCTGCTTTTAAAGCTGGTTGTCATCGCTTTGATGGAGCTATTAAAGGTTATGGTGGTTGCCCAATGGCAAAAGATGAATTAACAGGTAATATGCCAACAGAAAAATTATTATCGTATTTTACAGCTGAAAAAGTAACAACAAATATAAAACCAATGAGTTTTGAAAGTGCTTATAATAAAGCATTAGAAATTTTTTAAAAATAATGAAACTTAAATTAATAACTATTTTTTTTATTTTCTCAACCTTCTATCAAACTACAGATGATAGAAGAGTTGGTATGTGGAAAATTAAAAATGGTAAATTAATTAAAAACGGTAGTAATAATAACGACTTAGCAAATTATTATTGGAAAGAGTTTAATAGAATTTTTCCTCAAGAATTAACCCAGAAATACATTAAACGTATAGTTTTAATGACTGATGGTATAGACGAAAAAACGGGGGCATTAGTTAATTTAACTTCAAAAAATAATAAATGGCAATTAGAAATTGATATTAAAGATGTAAATCTTAAAACAAGAAATAAGAAAAGATTATATCAATCTGTATATACTTTAGTTCACGAATTTGGGCATTTATTAACTTTAAATGAAACACAGGTAAGACCAACATTAAAAAATGAACAAGATGAAGGTGAGTTGTATTTAACAGATGAAGGTGAAGCCTATAAAAAAAGCTATTTAAACAAATTTGTTTCTTTATTTTGGAAAGGAGCTTTATTAAAAAGATGGGATGTAATTCAAAGAGAGCATTGTTATACCGAAGCAAATTGTGTTGAAAAACTACTTGATTTATATCAAAATAATTCATCAGAATTTTTAACAGATTATGCTGCAGAAAGCCCTGAAGAAGATATTGTTGAAAGTTGGACAGCTTTTGTATTAAGACCTAAAGTAAGAAGACCAAGAACAATAGCACATAAAAAAATAAATTTCTTTTATCAATTTCCAGAGTTAGTCGCTTACAGAAAAATGATTAGGCAAAATACTCGTAAATATCTACATTAGAATTTGTAATTTTACATTAGTAAAAAAATAACTAATGAAAATAAATAAATTCACACTTCTTACAATATTATTATACTTAATAGTTAGTTGTAGTTCTTCAAAAAGCATTAATAAAACATCATTATCAGAGTATCAATTTAAAAAAGATACAGCTAAAACCTATTTTAATATACTACAAATAAACGATGTTTATGAAATAGCTCCAATTCAGGGAGGTAAGTTTGGTGGAATGGCAAGAATAGAAACTGTTCGTCAAAATTTATTAAAAGAAGATAAAAATACTTTAACAGTTTTAGCAGGCGATTTTTTAAATCCTTCTTTAATAGGAACGATGAAAGTTAACGGAGAAAGGGTTAGAGGTAAACAAATGGTAGAAGTAATGAACGCTATGAATTTTGATTTAGTAGCTCTAGGAAACCATGAGTTTGATTTAAGTTATACCAGTTTACAAGAACGCTTAAATGAAAGTAGTTTCGATTGGATCTCAGCTAATGTGTTACATAATAAAGATGGGAAGCATCATTATTTTCATAAGGTTGTTAATAGTAAAAAGCAAAATTTAAAAGATTCATTTATAAAAGAATTTACTAATCCAGACGGAACAACATTAAAAGTAGGCTTTATAAGTGTATGTATTCCTTCAAACCCTAAGAGTTATGTGTATTATGGCGATATATATGAAGAAATAAAAAGAGCATATAATGAAATTAAAGATAAGGTTGATATTGTATTAGGATTAACTCATTTAACCTTAGCTCAAGATAAAAAAGTAGCAGAGTTATTACCAAATGTACCATTAATAATGGGAGGACATGAGCATACAAATAGTTATGATAAAGTAGGAGATGTAATTATAACCAAAGCAGATGCAAATGCAAAAACGGCTTATATACATCGATTTGAATATGACCCAAAAACAAAGAATGTTCAATTTAAATCAGAATTAAAAGAAATTAACGATAAAATTATTCCTGATAACAAAGTAAACTTAGTTGTTAATAAATGGCAAAATATATTAAAAGAGAAAATAAAAGATATTGTTTCTAACCCCTATGAGGTTATATATAATGCAAAAACTCCACTAGACGCTAGAGAAACTCCAATTAGAAGCGTGCAAACTAATATGGGTGAAGTTATAACAAAAGCTATGAGTTTTGCTTATGATAATAAAGTAGATTGTGCATTGGTAAATGGCGGTTCTGTAAGAATTGATGATGAGTTAGAAGGTGATATTAATGTGGTTGACATTTTTAGAGTATTACCGTATGGAGGTTCAGTTTTAAAAGTTGATATAAAAGGAAATCTTTTAAAAGAAGTTTTAAATTACGGATTGAATGCAGCAGGTACAGGAGCATATTTACAACGTTACAATGTAAATAAAGTAGATGATAATTGGTTAGTACAAAACAAACCAATAGAAAACAATAAAATATACAAAGTAGCTTTTTCTGATTATTTATTGCGGGGATTAGACATTCCTATGTTGTCAACAAAAAATCCAGAAGTTTTAAATGTCTATAATCCTAAAGAAACTGAACTGAGTTACGATATAAGAAAAGCAATAATTACTTATTTAAAAAGTAAGTAATTATTAATTTTTATCTGTTCGTTTAAAATTACCTTATTTTTATTTAAAATAAATCTTAATAAATCTTGTGAGATTAAATTTCCGTTTTTACATTTGCACAGCTTTTATTAAAATTAAATCTAAATAAAAATGAAAAGAGTAATTCTTTCAATGTTAGCAGTTTCTGCTTTAGTGTTTACATCATGTTGTAATGATGATGAACCTGTAAATCAAGGACCAGATGTTAATGTTCCAACTTTAAACGAGGTTGTTACTGGTAGTGATTTTACTAGAGAAGATAATGGAGACTATAAAAACGATTATATAAGTAACTATTCTACATTATTCACAAGAGGAGGTAAATCTACAGTTAGTTATGGTGGACAAACAACAAGATTAAAGCAAGCTAAAATAATAGGAGGTAGCTTAAAAACTCAAGCTAGTGTTGCTGATATCAGATTAATGTTCGAAGGACAGGATGTTGGAGGTACGCTTCAAAGTGCTGGTTTTAGTGATACAAGTTTAAATGGAACGACTAAAGTTGTAAGAGCTAAATCTTCTTCATCTATAGGTTTATTCGGTTCTAACAAGAACACTTCAGGTCAAGGAAAAATAAATGTAGAAGCTCTTGATGCTTTTATTACTGGACATCAAGCAGTACTTACTGACTGGACTACAGCAGCAGCGGCAGGACAAGCAGGAAGATTTCAAGAAACTGGAAGTACAAGTTATAGATATGTAGATGCAAAAGGACGTGAGTTAGATCAGTTATTTACTAAATCTTTATCAGGTGCTTTAGCTTACGACCAAACTATTAATCAATATTTTAATCGTTTAGATAACGAAAATGGAGATAATGTAAACGGAACTAAAGATTACCGTAAATTTAATGACGAAGGTACTGTTGTAGAAGGTAAGAGTTATACAACAATGGAGCACCACTGGGATGAGTCTTTTGGTTATATTTTTGGTAATACATCAGGTCAAAACTTAATATACAAGTACATTGATAACGTAGATAAATTAGCTAAGTTTGCTGGTGTTGAAAAGCAAATTTTTGAAGCATTTGTTTTAGGAAGAATCGCTATTTCTAAAAAAGATTATTCAGCAAGAGATACTCAAGTTGCTTTATTACGTGAAAAATTAGGTTTAATTGTTGCAGTAAGAGCAGTAAATTATTTAAGTGCTGGGGCAAAAATTATTGATGCTGTAGCTAATGGAACTGGTAAAAGAGAAGATGCATTTCACGATATTTGTGAAGGATATGGTTTTGTAAATAGTTTACGTTACTTAGTTAAAGCTGACGGAACTACAAAAATTTTTACTGATGCAGAAGTAGATGGTTATTTAGCAGATTTAAACGCAGGTAACGGTTTATGGGATGTAACGCCTACTAAATTAAGAGATATCGCAGATTTAATTGCAGCTAAAAATGTAGGAGGATTATCTTGGACTTTAGATGATGTAAATCCTTAATAATATTATTTTAAAATAATATATTTGTACAAAGGGATTGCTATAAAGTTATCCCTTTGTATTTTGTTAATTTTATACAATTATATTTTTAAATCAAATAATGATGAAAAAAAGCATATATATATTACCAATACTAACAATTCTTTATTTTTTCTCATGTTCTAATAATGATGATACACCAAATCAAGCAGATAATTTTAACAGAGAGAGTTTAACTACAAGTTGGATAGATAATTTAATGTTACCAGCAACAAATGATTTAAAAGGTAAATTAACAACCTTAAATTCAAGTATAACAACTTTTACTGCCGCACCAGACGTTACAAACTTAAATAAAGTTAGAACAGATTTATTTGCAGCTTATAAAGTATGGCAACATGTAGAAATGTTTTTTTATGGGTCAGGATATGCAATTGATATGAATTCTTACCCAACAGATGTAACTAAAATAACAGATAATATTAACAGTTCAACTCCTGTAAATTTAGATAGAACAGTTTTAGATTTTACACAAGGGTTGCCAGCTGTAGATTATTTAGTAAATGGTATTGCTGCTTCAGATAATGAAATAATTGCTTTATATAGCGAGGCTAAAAATAAAAATTATTTAAAATTATTAGCACAGCGTATGCTAACGTTAACAACAAATAACTTAGCAGAGTTTGAAACTAAAAAAGCGAGTAATATAAAAAGTGTAGATAATACAATAAGTTCTTATTTTAGTAGGCAAGTAAACGATTTTTTGTTTTTTACTGAAAAAGGTTTTAGAGAGAATAAAATAGCAATACCTTCAGGAACAAGAAATAGACATATTTTTCCTACAATTTCGGTATCTCCAAGCCCAAATTTTGTAGAATCAGTGTATAGTCCAGAAAATTCTAAAACTCTTTATTTAGAAGCTTATGACGCTATTCAAGATTTTTATTATGGTAGAAGTTATACAACTAATTCAGATACATTAGGTTTACAAGAATATTTGCAAGCTTTGGGTACTAGCATTTTAGTTGATGGAAATGATATTTTATTAGATGATTATATCAAACAGTTATTTGATAAAATAGATACAGCAAACGGAAATATTACAAATAATTTCAAACAGCAAACTCAAAATTATAACCCTAAATTTGATGCAGTTTTTGATGCAATTCAAGAATATGTAGTAGCTGTAAAATCTAATGTTATAAATGCATTCAATTTAACAATTGATTTTGTAGACGGTGACAGTGATTAATAATAAAAATTTAAAATTTAAGAAACTAATATAAAAAAAATGAAAAATATGAAAAAAGTAAATTGTTTATTTGTCTTAATGATTTTATTTACAACATTAATACAAGCCCAAACTTCAATACAAAAATGTGGTAATTTTGTTGACAATATAGCATTCAATAGCTTTATTACCGATACTTTTATTGAATGGGATGATGATATAAATATATCTAGTCGAGATATTATTAGGCAAGAGTTAATATTGCCTGAAAATAAATATTTTATTGATGGAAATCCTGTAATAGCTAAAAATCATATTGAAAAAATTAGAACCAAAGTATGGTTTAATAAAAATTATCCTGCTGGTCATCTTAATGGTTATGGAGTTAATATTTACGCTCATACATTTGAGAAATACCAAAAATATAATGGAAATAATGATCATTATGTTTTTTCTAATATAACTTCTTCTACAGGTATAGGGGTATCTGATAGTTATCATGTAAATCTTTATCTTGGAGGTTCTAATAATTACCCTCATAGTGATGTTTTTGAATATATTAGGTCAACTACTTATATATATGTAAAGACAGAATATGCTCATTTATATCCAGGAGGAACTACTAACAAGATATATCAAATGAGTTCTGGAGATTATGAAGATTCTAGAGGGACAATGTATTTTAGATCAAAGTTTAAAGAAGACAGAGATAAAGATAATGATGGGATTTTAAATGAAAATGACAATTGCCCAACTAGTTCTAATACTGATCAAGCAGATTCAGATAATGATGGAGTCGGTAATGTATGTGATAATTGTCCAACTACTTCTAATTCAAATCAATTAGATTCAGATAATGATGGTGTAGGTGATGCATGTGATGATGATGACGATAATGATGGGGTTTTAGATGTAAATGATAATTGTCCTAAAGAATCGAATTCTAATCAATTAGATTCTGACGGAGATGGAATAGGTGATGTGTGTGATAGTGTAGATAACAATGCTAAACCTAATTTGAAGCCTATTAAATTACAATTAACTGTTGATGGAGTCACGTATGATACAAGCGGTACAACAAATAGTACTCCAATATTAAAAAGAGGAAAAAATCATACATTTAAATTTACTATAGCAAATGTTGATGCTGGAGATGCGCAAACTGTAACATATAGGTTATTCGTTTCTACTAGTTCAAATGCATATCCTAATGTTGCTTCAACTCCAGTGTATCAATATAGAGGTAATGATATTTCAGTGGGTAATATAAGTGGGAATTCTCAGATTACACATAGTTTCTCAGACTACATCTATACTAATTTATCTAATTTACAATTACAAGAAAACAAGACCTACTATATGTTTATACATGTAGATTATAATAATGCTATTAATAATGAAAGTAATGAAAATGATAATATAGCAGTAATAGCTTTTAAATGGGATGATCCAGCTACTTCTGGAAGGTCAGCATTTTTAAATCTTGGTAATGGACAAAGAATTACTATACCATTATCAAATAAACTAGATGATTTAAATCTTCCATTTAGAAAAGAATTTAAATCAATAGACCCAATAAGATCAATTGATTTTAGATATAATTTGAAAGTATATAGTCTTTATTCATCTTTACCTATAGTAAATCGTTCTATTTATAATGGTCAAGAAATAGATTTATCATTTCTTCCTATTGGTAAAATATATGCAGTTCATCTAAATAATAGGTATATTAAGAAATTTACTAAATCTAGCATAATTAGAGATTTAAATGATAATATTGAATTTAGATAAAGTTATCTCATATCTCAATAAAAAATCGAGAGCGGCTTCATTAGCCGCTTTTCGTGTATTATTTGGTCTTTTAATGCTAATCAGCTTAATTAGATTTTTAGCAAAAGATTGGGTTTATAAATTTTATATAGAACCTAAGTTTCATTTTAAATATTATGGCTTTTCTTGGGTTCAAACATGGGGTGAATGCACATATGTATTGTTTGGTATTGCAATTATAGCTTGTATAGGTGTAATTTTAGGTTTTAAATATCGCTTATCAATAATACTATTTTTTTTAAGTTTTACATATATCGAGTTGATAGATAAAACTACTTATTTAAATCATTATTATTTTATTAGCATTTTAAGTTTTTTATTATGTTTTTTACCCTTAAATGCAACATTTTCTTTAGATGCATACAAAAAAAACAAATCATACTACTATGTGCCTTCTTGGACAGTAGATGTAATTAAGTTTTTACTAGGAATTGTATATTTTTATGCGGGTTTAGCAAAATTAAACTCAGATTGGTTACTGCGAGCACAACCCTTAAAAATATGGTTATCAACAAAAACAGATTTACTTCTCATTGGTAAATTTATGAATGATACTTGGTTTCATTATGCAATGAGTTGGAGCGGGGCTTTATATGATTTAACAATACCTTTTTTATTATTAATACGTAAAACAAGACCTTTTGCATTTATTATGGTAGTTGTGTTTCATGTTTTTACAAGAATACTTTTTCCGATAGGAATGTTTCCTTTTATTATGATTGTTGCGACATTAATTTTTTTTGAGGGAGAATTTCATGAAAAAATTATAAATAAAATTAAACAGTTATTGCATATAAAATCTAAAATAAATACAATAAGAGAAGTATATTTGCCAAAAAAATATAAGCAAACATTTTTAATTGTTTGTTTGTTTTTAGTTATACAATTACTAGTTCCTTTTAGGTATTTATTATATCCTGGAGAATTGTTTTGGACAGAAGAAGGATATCGGTTTTCATGGAGAGTTATGCTTATAGAAAAAGCGGGTTACACTTCATTTAGAGTTGTTAAATACGATACAGGAAATAGTTTTAAAGTAGATAACAAACATTTTTTAAATGTTTTTCAAATAAAACAAATGTCAACACAACCAGATTTTATTGTTGATTATGCACATTTTTTAGGGAAACATTACAAAAAAGAACTGAATAATGAAAATATAGGTGTTTATGTAGAAGGTTATGTCTCTCTTAACGGAAGATTAGGAAAAACATATATAAACCCTAAAATTGATTTATTAAAAGAAAAAGATAGTTTTAAACATAAAAATTGGATATTACCATTAGAGGATGAAATTAAAGGCTTATAATTTATTACTGTTATTATTATTTACGTTATCAAGTTATGCTTTTCAGGAAAATGAAATAACTGTGGTAGATAGCGAAACAAATAAACCGATTTCTAAAGTTGAAGTTTATACCAAATCAGGTGGATTTATAGGGGTTACAAATAATTTAGGAAAAATAAAATTATCTAAATTGAAATCTAATAAGAAATACCGTTTAGTATTTTTTGAATATAATTACAAAACTGTTGAAAAAGAGGTGTTTACTAATAGTGCTAATTTAGTAGTTAAATTAAATCTATTAGGAGATGTTTTATCAGAAGTAGTTTTAAATTACAGAAAAAGACAAGCATTTGGATTAACAACATTAAAACCTGTTGAAGGCACACATATCTATGCAGGAAAAAAATCTGAAGTTGTTTTAATAGATGAAGACATTGCAAATAAAGCAACAAACAACGCTAGACAAATTTTTGCAAAAGTTGCAGGTTTAAATATTTATGAAAGTAACGATGCTGGTTTACAATTAAGTATTGGAGGTAGAGGTTTAGATCCAAATAGAACAGCAAATTTTAATACACGTCAAAACGATTATGATATAAGTGCTGATGTTTTAGGATATCCAGAAAGTTATTACACACCACCAACTGAAGCATTAGAGAAAATTCAAGTAATAAGAGGAGCGGCATCATTACAATATGGAACTCAATTTGGAGGACTAATTAATTTTGTAATGAAAAAGCCAAATCCTAAAAAAGAACTAGAAATAATATCAAGAAATACATTAGGTAGTTTTAACTTATTTACCAACTTTACCAGTATTTCAGGAACTTCTGAAAAACTAAGTTATTACGGATATTATAATTACAAACAAGGAGATAGTTTTAGACCAAATTCACAATTCAATTCTAAGAATGCATATGCTCATATAGGATATCAGTTTAATGATAAAACAAAATTAGAATTAGAATATACACATCTAAATTATTTAGCACAACAACCAGGAGGTTTATCAGATGTACAATTCTTAGAAGACCCAAGACAAAGTAATCGAACGAGAAACTGGTTTGGTGTAAACTGGAATCTGTTTAATTTAAAGTTAGAACATCAATTTTCTGAAAACACAAATGCAACAATAAGTATATTCGGATTAGATGCATCTAGAAAAGCAATTGGTTTTAGGGGTATAGAAGCAATTAGGCAATCAGACGGTACGATACTTTTAAATGAAGACTCCGATGTATTTATAAATGATGACGTAGATGGACAGGGAAAATTTGATTTTGAAAGAGATTTATTGGTAGGTAATTTTAAAAACTTTGGTGCAGAAGCTAGAGTAATTACTAAATATAATATTAAAGAACAAGAATCAGTATTATTATTAGGGGCAAAATTTTATAAGGCAAATAATAAATCTCAACAAGGTCCAGGTAGTAAAAATACTGATGCAGATTTTACTTTTCAAACTAGTAATTTTCCTTTATATCCAAATCAAAATAAATTTGAGTTTCCAAATTTAAATGCGTCGATATTTGGAGAGAATATTTTTAATATAAATAATAAATTATCTATTACACCAGGTTTTCGTTTAGAATACATTAAAACAGAGTCTATAGGAGAATATTTAAGTAGGGCTAGTATTCAAGGTAGTAATCCATCGATACAGTTTATTGCTGATAATAATAAAAAAGAACGAAGTTTTCTTCTTTTAGGTATAGGAGTTAGTTATAAACCTAATTCAAATATTGAAACATATTTTAATTTTTCACAAAATTATAGATCTGTTACATTTTCAGATTTAAGAACTGTAAATCCTTCATTTATAATTGATGAAACAATAGGAGATGAAACAGGGTATACAATTGATTTAGGAATTAGAGGATCAATAAAAAAACAATTTTCATATGATGTGAATGTATTTTCTTTATTATATGACAATAGAATAGGTCAAGTGTATAGAGGAGATGTACCTTTTAGAGGGAAATGGGTAAGAGGTAATATAGGAAAAGCTTCTATTTTTGGTTTAGAATCATTAATTCAATGGAACTTAAAAGAAACATTCTTTAAAGAAAATAACAATATAAAGTTTAATGTATTTACCAATTTAGCACTTACAACATCAGAATATTCAAGTAGTTTAAAAGAAAGTATAAATGGAAATAAAGTAGAATTTATTCCAGAAATAAATTTTAAAACAGGTGTTTCTTTTGGATATAAAAATTTAATAACTTCATTACAATATACATATTTGTCAGAACAGTTTACAGATGCATCAAATTCTAAATATAATCCTTTGAATGAAATAAGAGTAGATGGTGCAATACCAGCTTACGATATATTAGATTTTTCTTCATCTTATACTTTTTCTAAAAATATAAAGTTAGAAGCAGGAATTAATAACTTATTAGATAATAGTTATTTTACTCGTAGAGCAACAGGTTACCCCGGTCCAGGAATTATTCCATCATCACCACGAAGTTATTATGCAACGTTACAATTTAAATTTTAGAATCGTTCTAAATAGTTATATTTGTATTTTATAAAAAATAATAATCAGAATGAAAAAAATATTCACAATTTTAGCTTTAGTAGCAATTTTTACAGCATGTAAAAATGAGCAAAAAAAAGAAGAGAAAAAGCAAGAAGTAGTAAACGTTTACACACACCGTCACTATAAAGCAGATCAAGAGTTATTTGCAAAATTTGAAAAAGAAACAGGTATAAAAGTAAACGTTGTTAATGCAAAAGCAGACGAGTTAATGCAGAAAATGACTGTTGAAGGGGAGCAATCTCCAGCAGATGTTTTAATTACAGTTGATGCAGGGCGTTTGGTAAGAGCTAAAAATAAAGGTTTGTTACAAGGAGCAAAATCTGAGTTTTTAGATAAAACAATTCCAGCGCATTTAAAAGATGTAGACAATAATTGGTTTGCTTTAACAAAAAGAGCTCGTGTAATTGTTTACAATCCAGAGAAAGTAAAGCCAGAAGATTTATCAACATATGAAGCTTTAACCAATGATGAATGGAAGAATAGAATATTAATTCGTTCTTCAGGAAATATTTACAATCAATCATTATTAGCTTCAATTATAGCAAATGTAGGAGAGGAAAAAGCAACAGAATGGGCTAAAGGTATGGTTGCTAATATGGCACGTTCACCAAAAGGTAATGATCGTGACCAAGTAAAAGCAGTAGTTGCAGGAGAAGGAGATTTAGCAGTAGTAAATACCTATTATATAGGTAAGTTATTAAACTCTAAAAATCCAGATGAAGTTTTAGCAGGAAAAGGAATAAAAATATTTTTCCCTAATCAAGCAAACCGTGGAACGCATATTAACGTAAGTGGAGCAGGAGTTGCTAAATATGCACCAAATAAAGCTAATGCAATTAAGTTTATTGAGTTTTTAGCTAGTAAAGAAGCACAAGAAGTATTTGCAAAAGCAAATTATGAGTACCCAGTAAATACTGAAGTTTCTTCATCAGATTTACTAAGATCTTGGGGTGATTTTAAAGAAGACAAACTATCCTTAACTAAATTAGGAGAAAACAATAAAAAAGCTGTCTTAGTTTTTGATGTAGCGCAATGGAAATAATCAATACCTTTGTGTTTAGTATAGAAAATATTAGTGATAAATAAATTACAAAATATACAAAGAGACACCAACAAATGGTCAATAATTTTATTGACCATTGTTTTGTTTATAGTAATTCCTGTTATTATCATTTTCGTAAATTTATTTTACGGTCCTGGTGAAACATGGAGCCATATAGTAACTAATTTATTACCTAATTACTTATTAAATTCTTTTTGGTTAATAATAGGTACTAGTATACTTACTTTATTATTTGGAATTTCTTCAGCCTATGTAGTTTCTAGATATTATATTCCTTTTCGAAAACAATTAGAATGGTTATTAATTTTGCCATTAGCTATACCATCTTACATTACTGCTTATGCTTATGCAGGTATTTTTGATTATGGTGGAGTTTTTGAGAAGTTATTTAATGTAAAAGTAGATGTGATGAATCACATCGGTCTTATTTTCGTTTTAAGTGTTTCCTTATATCCTTATGTATATGTTGCTTCAAGAGCTTTTTTCTTGAATCAATCAAAAAACATTATTGAAGCCTCTAAGTTGTTAGGAGCAGGAGAGTTTAAAACTTTTGTAAAACTAATTTTACCATTATCTCGACCAGCATTTATAGGCGGACTTACCTTAGTTTTAATGGAAGTTTTAAATGATTATGGAGCTGCAAAATATTACGGAATAAACACATTTACAACTGGAATTTTTAGAGCATGGTTTTCTTTAGAAGAACCAGAGACAGCGATTTATTTATCGGCTATATTGGTGGCGATTATTTTTCTAATAATTAGTTTAGAAAAATGGCAACGAAGAAGAATAGGATATTCTAATACAACAAGAAATCATCAGAGAGCAAAAAGGGAAGATAGTAAATCTAAGAAAAAAATAATACTTTTTATTATTGCTTTCACCCCTGTTTTATTTGGGTTTTTATTACCCTTATTCCAATTATTATATTGGGCTTTTTTAACATACAAAGAAGTATTTACACAGAGTTTTATAAGTGTTTCTTTACAAAGTTTAGGTATTGCAGTAATATCTGCATTAGCAACGGTAGTTTTTGCTTTATCATTAATATTTTTAACAAAATGGAATCGACTTTCTTGGGTTAAACCTGTTACAAAAATAGGTACATTAGGTTATGCAATTCCAGGAGCAGTAATTGCTGTTGGAGTTTTAATCCCTACGCTTTCAATTGATAAATGGTTGGTAATATTTTTTAAAGATATATTTAATTATAAAATAGGTTTTATATTAAACGGAACCATTTTAGCTTTGTTATATGCATATATAGTACGTTATATGGCAGTAGCTTACAATCCTATAGAGGCAAGTACTTTAAAATTTGGAAAATCCTTATCAGAAGCATCAAAGTTATTAGGAAAAGGAGATTTTTACACGTTTAAAAAAATAGAATTTCCATTATTAAAACCAGCTATTTTAAGTGCTTTTATTCTAGTTTTTGTTGATGTTATGAAGGAATTACCTTTAACGTTAATTTTAAAACCTTATAACATTAATACCTTAGCAGTAAAGGCATATGAATATGCGAGTGATGAATTAGTCGCAGAGGCATCATTACCTTCGTTGTTTATAATTCTAACAGGAATTATCCCCGTATTATTTTTAAATCGATTAATATCTAAAGAATAGTAATGAGTACTAAATTAGTAGAAATACAAAGTTTACATAAAACGTTCAATTCAGGTAAAGTAAAAGCGTTAAATGATGTTAGTTTTTCTTTAGAAAAAGGAAATGTATTAGCAATAGTAGGAGAAAGTGGAAGTGGGAAAACAACTTTAATACGTTTAATTGCTGGTTTAGAAACTTTAGATAATGGAGATATTAAATTAAATGAAAAAGTAGTTTCTTCAAATTCAAAATTTATTGAACCTCAACATAGAAATGTGGGTATGGTATTTCAAGATTATGCTTTATTTCCTCACTTTACAATTTTTAAAAATATAGCATACGGACTTTCTAAACATGAAAACAAAGAAGAAAGAGTAAGAGAAGTATTAAAACTAGTTGGTTTGTCTGGAATGGAAATAAGATATCCTCATGAATTATCTGGAGGACAACAACAGCGTATCGCTTTAGCAAGAGCCTTAGCACCAAAACCAGAACTTTTAATACTAGATGAACCTTTTAGTAATTTAGATGTTATTCTAAGAAGTCAATTACGAAAAGATATTTTACAAATAATAAAGCAGACGAATACCACATCTATTTTTGTAACACACGATATAAAAGATGCAATAGTAATTTCCGATAAAATTATCATATTAAAAGAAGGTGTAATATTACAAGAAGGTAGTACAAAAGAAGTACATGAAAACCCAGAAGAATCTTACGTAAAAAAACTATTTGATAATATGTAGATAATTGTAATAATTTCTTTTTTATAGATATTTTATTATGTTAACCTTAAATTAAGATTAAGTAGTTTTTTTATAGTATCTTTGCATGCAATTAATTAACAACACACTAAATTAATTGCACATGCAAGCTCATCAATCAAAATTTGTAGGCGAAGGCTTAACTTACGACGACGTTTTATTAGTACCAGCTTACTCTGAAGTACTTCCAAGAGAAGTTTCTATTCAAACAAAATTCACTAAAAATATAACAATAAATGTTCCTATTGTATCTGCTGCAATGGATACAGTTACCGAATCAGCTATGGCAATTGCTATGGCAAGAGAAGGAGGGATTGGTGTTTTGCATAAGAATATGACGATTGAGCAACAAGCTCAGGAAGTTCGTAAAGTAAAAAGAGCAGAATCGGGTATGATTATCGATCCTGTTACATTACCACTAACAGCAGTTGTTTTAGATGCTAAAATGTTAATGAAAGAACATAAAATTGGCGGAATTCCAGTTGTTGATAAAGATGGTACTTTAAAAGGAGTTGTTACAAATCGTGATTTACGTTTTGAGCGTAAAAATGATAGGGCTATTGTAGAGGTAATGACTAAAGAAAATTTAGTTACAGCCTCAGTAGGTACTTCATTAAAAGATGCAGAAACAATTTTACAAGAAAATAAAATTGAAAAGTTATTAATTGTTGATGAAAATTATAAATTATCAGGATTAATTACTTTTAGAGATATTACTAAAGTTACCCAAAAACCAATAGCAAATAAAGATACTTATGGTCGTTTACGCGTTGCAGCAGCATTAGGAGTTACTGCAGATGCTGTTGATAGGGCAGAAGCGTTGGTAAATGCAGGAGTTGATGCTGTAATTATTGATACAGCACATGGGCATACGCAAGGTGTTGTTAAAGTTTTAAAAGAGGTTAAAGTAAAGTTTCCAGAGTTAGATGTTGTGGTTGGTAATATTGCAACACCTGAAGCAGCAAAATATTTAGTAGAAGCAGGAGCAGATGCTGTAAAAGTAGGAATTGGTCCAGGATCTATTTGTACAACTCGTGTAGTTGCAGGTGTAGGTTTTCCTCAGTTTTCGGCAGTATTAGAAGTTGCTGCAGCAATTAAAGGAAGTGGAGTTCCAGTAATTGCAGATGGAGGTATTCGTTATACAGGTGATATACCAAAAGCAATTGCTGCAGGAGCAGATTGTGTAATGTTAGGATCTTTATTAGCAGGAACTAAAGAGTCACCAGGAGAAACGATTATTTACGAAGGAAGAAAGTTCAAGTCGTATAGAGGAATGGGATCGGTAGAGGCAATGAAACAAGGTTCTAAAGACCGTTATTTTCAAGATGTAGAAGATGATATTAAAAAATTAGTACCAGAAGGTATTGTTGGTCGTGTACCTTATAAAGGTGAATTATTTGAAAGTATTCATCAGTTTGTAGGAGGTTTACGTGCTGGTATGGGATATTGCGGATCAAAAGACATTGATACACTAAAAAATACAGGAAAGTTTGTTCTTATTACTTCAAGTGGAATTAACGAAAGTCATCCACATGATGTAGCAATAACAAAAGAGGCACCGAACTATAGTAGAAGGTAAAACGATTTTGTCATTACGAACGTAATGAAGTAATCTATAAATACAAACTCTGTTAATAATTAAATTAACAGAGTTTTTTGTTTTTACACATTAAATGTTATTTTCAAAGTAGCTGTAAAAAAATAATGAAATTTTTAATTTATATTTTAAAAGGTGTTTTTATTATGAATTTAGTTAAACTGTTTTTTAACAATGTTTTATAGAGATAAATAAGATATATTTTTTTATGTAATAAAAAAAGCTTTTTTTTGCACTCCAAAAAATGCTTTTTGAAAAATAATAACCCCTTTTTATTATTGTTCTTGTTATGCCCTATTTTAATCTTTAGTCAAAATTTAGATAAAATAGGTAAATCCCCTTTATTTAAATTAAGAGGAGGAGTCGGTGTAAATGCAGTATATTATAACGGGACTTCTAATAGGAATCCCTTTACTTATTTTTTATCAGGAAATGTTAATTTAAATATAAGTGATGTTTATAATATTCCATTTTCATTTTCATATTCTAATAATAAATTACAAACCAACAACCCTTTTTCTTTTAATAGGTTAAGTATGCATCCTAGTTACAAGTGGGTTACTGCTCATATTGGGGATGTAAATATGACTTTTTCTCCTTATACATTAAATGGACATCAATTTACAGGAATTGGTTTAGATTTAACACCTAAAGATAAATTTAAAATTAGTTTGATGTATGGT
>CAZCHR010000039.1:0-16835 GCA_964498665.1 uncultured Tenacibaculum sp.
CTAGAGAATATACTTATAAAGAAATTCTTTATTTTAAAAAATTAGCCAGTAGAGATAAGTCTAAATATATCTATCCATTTTATTCCGATTTTCAAGGAGAAATAAAAACATCAATTGGTAAAGGTCAAATATTTGATCTAATAAGAGATGAGACAACTGGAGAAATTTCAAAAACATTAGAATTTTATTTAGAAGAAGATTCTAACCTTAGTGATGATAAACTCTGGAATGCTTTACAAGAATTAAAAAAACAAATGACCATTCATAAAGTTTTTACTAGAGATTTAAGATCAAGAAATTTATGCTGTAAAATACTAAAAAATAACAGTATACAAATTATTATTATTGATGGTATAGGCCATCGTGATTTTTTTCCTTTTGCTGACTTATTTAATTATTTTTCAAAAAAGAAAGTTGATCGCACTTTTAAAAAATGGCATTTTAATAGTTTAAAGCAACAACGTGATTTTTTAAAAAAAGAAAAAACTCTTGATATATAACATGAATATCAGGAGTTTTTTCTTTTTTACAAATATAGCTTTATTAAGAAAGCTTTGCTTTCACAATAGTTGAAATCGTTTTACCATCGGCCTTACCTGCTAATTTTGCAGATGCTTGCCCCATAACTTTACCCATATCTTTCATACCTTCAGCACCTGTAGATGCAATAATTTCTTCAATAATAGCAGTTACTTCTTCTTCACTTAATTGAGCTGGTAAAAATTGAGCAATAACTTCTGCTTGTGCTAATTCTGGTTCAGCTAAATCTTCACGACCTTGTTCTGAAAAAATCACAGCACTATCTTTACGTTGTTTTACTAATTTTTGTAAAATTTTCAACTCTTGATCTTCTGTTAACTCTTCTTTAGATCCTGATTCTGTTTGTGCTAATAAAATAGCTGACTTTACAGCTCTTAATGATGCTAAAGCATTTTGATCTTTAGCTTTCATTGCTGCTTTCATAGCAGTCATTATATCTTTAGATAAACTCATTTTCTTTATTTTTTTGAATTCCTTTTATTTTAATAACAAATAATTATTAGTCTACGTTATCGTGTAAAAAAGAATTATTTCTTCTTAATTGAATATCATTATTACTATCCGTACTTAATGAAGTTCTAGATACTCTTTGATCAACATCAGAATCTTCTAGATGTAACCCTGCTCTTTTGTAAGCTGGTTGTTTTTCTATTTCATCGATATTTGAAGCTGAAGGTCTAAACTTGTAATTAAAATCTTTCATACGAGCTTTTCTCTCAGAAGCTCTTGCTCTTAAAACTTCAGAAATTGGCAAATCTAAAGGATCTTCATTTTCTTCAGGTTGAGCTATTAGATTTTCTTCAACTATTCTTTTTTCAAAAACAATTTCCGGTTCTACTTCTAGTTCTTGTTTTAAATCTTGTGCTCTTTCTGTTTTAGTTTCAACAACTAACTCTTCTACTTCTTCTTCTAATTGATATCTAATAACACCAGAAGAATCAGTAGTATTCTCTACTATTTCTTCTTCTAAAACCTCTATAACTGGTTCTTTAACAATCGTAGCAATAGGCTTTACTACTTTTATTTCTTCATGATCTACAACCTCTATATTTTTAGGGTCTCTAGACAATGGAATATCAAAAGTAAATGTCATTTGCTCACAAGCTTCATCTTCAACAACAACTTCTGACTTATTTATTTCTTTTGGCTCTTCTTTAGCTGTAATAGTATCATTAACCTCAATTTCATTAATTATTTTTTGAGTATTAATAATCACAAAATCTTCTTCAGGTATTTCTTCTACAAAACTCTCAACTTCTTCAGCATCTAAAACCTCTAAGTTTCTTATATGCTGCGTTGTTGGCATCAATAAAGATTCAACTACAGTATTTTTAGGCTCTTCAATTTCTTCTAGATTATGTCTAATAACCTCTGTTTTTTGAGGCTCTTCTACAACTGGAGTTGGAATTTCTTTAGCTTGTAACTCTGTAACCTCACTAATTGAAGAATCAATTACATTAGCAGGTATTACAACATTACCAGTATTTTTAGCTGATAAACTTTGCTCTAGTCTTTGCTCTTCACTTAAAGAGTGAATTATTTTTCTTGTCTCTGTATTTACAATTTCATCTTGTTGCTCAGCATTAAAACCTGTTGCAATAACTGTAACTGAAACTGAATCATCTAATGCTTCATCATCACCGACACCCATTATAATGTTAGCTCCATGCCCTGCTTCTGCCTGAATAAAGTCGTTAATTTCTCCTATTTCATCAATAGTAATTTCTTCTTTACCAGAAACAATTAATAGTAAAACATTTTTAGCTCCTGTTATCTTATTATCATTTAATAACGGAGAATCTAATGCTTTAGATATTGCCATGTGAGCTCTGTCGGCACCCGATGCATTTGCAGAACCCATAATAGCAGTTCCGCTATTACTTAATACTGTTTTAGCATCACGTAAATCAATATTTTGTGTATAGTGGTGTGTAATTACTTCTGCAATTCCTCTTGAAGCTGTAGCCAAAACCTCATCTGCTTTTGAGAACCCTGCTTTAAACCCAAGGTTACCATACACTTCTCTTAATTTATTATTATTAATAACAATTAAAGAATCTACTTCATTTCTTAATTTTTCAACACCAATTTGTGCTTGTTCATTACGCATTTTACCTTCGAACTGGAAAGGAATTGTAACAATACCTACGGTAAGTATATCTAATTCTTTGGCCATTTTAGCTAAAATTGGAGCAGCACCTGTACCTGTACCTCCACCCATTCCAGCTGTAATAAATACCATTTTGGTATTTCCTTCGAACATATTTTTAATATCCTCGTAACTTTCAAGAGCAGCTTGCTCTCCTACATCCGGATTCGCTCCAGCTCCCAATCCTTCTGTTAAAGAAACCCCTAATTGAATTTTATTAGGAATTGGACTATTTTCTAGTGCTTGAGAATCAGTATTACAAATAATAAAGTCTACTCCCTTTATTCCTTGTTGGAACATGTGATTAATAGCATTACTACCACCTCCACCAACACCAACGACTTTTATTACGTTAGATTGGTTCTTTGGCATATCGAAAGAAATACTTGTTAACCCACTTTGATTACTCATAATTTCGTTGTTTTTTGTTGAAATCAATACTTACCTACCTATATTATTCTGCGTTATCTAAAAATTCTTTAAACTTGGCCGCCCAGCGATCAAGCACTCCTTGTTTTGGAGCAGAAATAGATTTACGACTAACTTTTTCTTTTTCTAAAACCTCAGTATCATTACTTGCTTCAGTCTCACTAACACTTACTGTTTCTAATACTTCTTGTTCAACAGCAACTTCAACCTCTTCTGCTCTTCTTTTTGAACTTTCTAAACTATCCATTACCAAACCTACAGCTGTAGCATACAAAGGACTTGTTGTCTCTATATCACTATCTCCTGCTAGATGTTCATTTGGATAACCTATTCTAGTATCCATACCTGTTATAAATTCAACAAGTTGTTTTAAGTGTTTTAATTGTGCTCCACCACCTGTAAGTACAATACCTGCTATCAGTTGTTTTTTTGTAGTATCGTGCCCGTAATTTTTAATTTCTTGAAAAACTAATTCAATAATTTCTACTACACGTGCATGTATAATTTTTGAAAGGTTTTTTAATGAAATTTCTTTAGGCTCTCTACCTCTTAAACCAGGTATACTTACTATTTCATTATCTTTATTTTCTCCAGGCCATGCTGATCCAAACTTTACTTTTAAAAGCTCTGCTTGTTTTTCAATAATAGAACACCCCTCTTTTACATCTTCTGTAACCACATTTCCTCCGAAAGGAATTACAGCAGTGTGTCTAATTATACCATCTTTAAAAATAGCTAAATCAGTAGTACCTCCACCTATATCAATTAAAGCAAC
Organism: uncultured Tenacibaculum sp.; assembly: GCA_964498665.1. Taxonomy (GTDB): domain Bacteria; phylum Bacteroidota; class Bacteroidia; order Flavobacteriales; family Flavobacteriaceae; genus Polaribacter. The sequence goes on from CAZCHR010000039.1 coordinate 3,894, forward strand.
ACCTGCTTCTTTTTCTTCTTGACTTAATACTGCGTTTGCAGAAGCCAAAGGTTCTAATGTAATACCAGACAATTGTAAATTAGAACTCTTAACGCAACGCCCAATATTTCTAATTGAAGTTATTTGACCAACCACAACATGAAAATTAGCTTCTAAACGTGCTCCATACATTCCTATTGGCTCATTAATTTCAGCTTGTCCGTCCACTTTATATTCTTGCGGAAGCACATGCAAAATTTCTTCACCAGGAAGCATTACCAATTTATGCACTTGATTACATAATTGATCAATATCTTCTACATCTATAACTTTTTCTGAATCGTGACGTACAATGTAATCACTATGTTGTAAACTACGAATATGCTGTCCTGCAATACCAACAGTTACATCTTTTATAGTTACTCCCGAAATACTTTCAGCTTCTTGAATTGCTTGTTGAATAGACTGTATCGTTTGCGTAATATTATTAACAACACCACGATGCACACCTAAACTCTTAGATTTCCCAATCCCAAGAACTTCCATTTTCCCATACTCATTGTAACGCCCAATCATAGCTACTATCTTGGTCGTTCCAATATCTAATCCTACTGCTATTTCGTTTTGCCCCATTATTAAACTTTTGTACAGATTACTTGATTGGCAATCTCTAAATTCACGTATTTATATTGATCAAAAAGTTTATCCTTTTCTGCTTTTACATAAAAAGCCTTCAAATTTTCAAATTTCAATTCTTGCTTATTAACCCCCCCTAGTTTAACCGCAAAACCATGATCTCTTAATGTTAATAAAAAATCATTTTCTTTTACACAACTAATACCAACAACAAGTTCTGTTAAAAACTTATCACCATTTATAAAATTAATTAACGTTAATAGATCACTTTTATGTTGCTTAGTATAATTATATACCAAGGGTACTCTAATTGCGTAATTTGATGACAAAGGCATCTCATATCCTTCTTTATCAAAATAAAAAGGAATAGCACTAAACACCCTAGCTATGGGAGTTCGTTGAACCACATTAGCTCCAACTATTCCATTTACAGACACATAAACCTCAGCATTTTTTATATGCTTTTGTTTTTTTATTTTCTGTTCTACCAGCCTCAAATTTAAAATATCTTTTGATAGCAAACCACCATTTACTGGTGTTTCTATTAACATTTTATTAATAAAATTTTCTGCTATAAAAAGATTCTTTTCCCCTACAAATTTAATGCCAGCACTTGTTACTTTTCTACTATTATTTCTCTTTTTAGCAAACGCCAAAAGCCCTATTAAAGCAATAGCAAAAAAAACTATTCCAATGTTGTATTGCCATTTTTTCATGATAATAAAGCCTTTTTTATATTCTCAACTTCTGTACCAATATCACCTGCTCCTATACTTAAAACTATATCTGTATTCAAGTTTTTTAAACCTGAAAGCATTTCTGATTTTCTAACTAATTTTTTATTATCATTATCAATTAAGGTCAACAACCACTCTGATGTTATCCCTTCCATAGGTAATTCTCTTGCCGGATATATATCCAACAATAAAACCTCATCAAATTGTGCTAAACTTTTTCCAAAATCTTCTGCAAAATCTTTTGTTCTACTAAACAAATGCGGCTGAAAAATTGCTGTTATACTTTTTTCAGGGTGCATTTCTCTAACCGCTTGATGCAACGCATTTATTTCGGTCGGATGATGTGCATAATCATCTATATAAATTAAATTGTTAGTTTTAATTTGATAACTAAAACGACGCTTTATTCCTTTAAAAGTTAATAAAGCCTTTGCCAGTTTTACGGCCGGGGAACCAAATTGTAAAGCTAAAGCAAAGGCGGTAACTGCATTCTTCAGGTTATGATGACCTGGTAGGTAAAAACGCAAATTTTTTATAATTGTATCCGGAGTTTTTAAATCAAATAAATACCCTCCATTATCAATCGTAACATTTTGTGCGCAATAATCTGAATTATCATTAATACCAATAGTTAAACCATCTATAGGTAAACCATTAATCACTAACATTTTATTTTCGGTCTTATTTGCAAAATCATTAAATGATTTTACTAAAGCATCCGAATTACCATATATATCAAGGTGATCTGCATCCATCGATGTTATAGCCGATACATTAGGGTACAGTTGTAAAAAAGAGCGATCAAATTCATCTGCTTCTACAACCACAACTTCATTACCAGAACTAATATAATTAGAATTAAAATTCTCACTAATACCACCTAAAAAAGCAGTTACTTTTTCATCTACTTCATAAAGTAAATGCGCTAAAATAGTTGATGTTGTAGTTTTTCCGTGTGTTCCTGCCACAGCAAGAGTAAAAGTATCTTTAGTAATAAAACCTAATACTTTTGCTCGTTTATGAACTTCAAAATTTTCTTTTAGAAAATAAACCAATTGTTCATGTGCTACAGGTATTGCAGGTGTATAAACTATTAATGTGTTTTCCTTATCTAAATATTTTTCAGGAACACTATTTATAGATTCTTCAAAATTTATTTGTACTCCTATTTCTTCTAAAGCTTCTGTAATTTCAGATGGAGTTTTATCATAACCTCCAACGTTCTTCCCTACACTAACAAAATAGCGCGCAATAGCACTCATTCCGATACCACCAACACCAACAAAATAAACGTTCTCTATGTTACTTAACTCTTTCAATTACTTCTCTATTATTTTTACAATTTCATTAACTATACTAGCTGTTGCATTTTCTTTAGCCTGCCTTTTTAAGTTAATTGATAATTTTTCTTTTATTTCTTCATTATTAAACAAGTCCAATATTTTAGCCTCAAACTCAGTATTTAATTTAGATTGTTTAATCATGTAAGCTGCATTTTTATCTACAATTGCTTGCGCATTTTTTGTTTGATGATCTTCTGCCACATAAGGTGAAGGAATAAACAAAACTGGCTTACCAACTATAGCAAGTTCTGAAACTGAACTAGCACCTGCTCGTGATATAATAACATTGGCCGCTGCATATGCTAGATCCATACGATCTACGTAAGCCAAAATATTTACATTATCTGACTGATAGTGCTTATATTTATCATAGTAAAGCTTACCACACTGCCATAAAACCTGAACACCTTGTTCTTTAAAAAACTCTATACGCTCAGCAACTAATTCATTTATTGCTTTTGCTCCTAAGCTTCCTCCTAAAACTAAAAGTGTTTTTTTATTCGGTTTTAAACCAAAATGCAAAACAGCTTCATTGGATCCTACTTTAGTATTCAAAATATCTTTACGAACAGGGTTACCTGTTATCAATATTTTCTCTGAAGGAAAAAACTTTTCTAACCCTTCATAAGCAACGCATATTTTAGATGCTTTATTAGCCAACAACTTATTTGTTATTCCTGGATAAGAGTTTTGCTCTTGCACCAGAGTAGGAACTCCCATAATTCCGGCCATTTTCAACAAGGCTGCACTTGCATAACCCCCTGTACCTATTGCAACAGTTGGCTTTTGTTTTTTTATAATTTTATATGAATTCCAAAGGCTACTAATTAACTTAAACGGAATCAATAAATTTTTTATTATTTGACCACGTTGTAATCCACTAATCCAAAGTCCTTCTATTTTATAACCCGCATTAGGAACTTTCTGCATTTCCATGCGATCACTTGCTCCTACAAACAAAAAATTTGCTTTGGGGTATTTTTCTTTCAAACCATCAGCAATAGCAATAGCCGGATATATATGTCCGCCTGTTCCTCCACCTGATATTAAAAAAGATTGTTCTTTCATTATATTAAACTTTAAACCCCTATTGGTTCTACATTTTTATTATTAACAAAATTTCCACCAGCACTTACACTTAACACTATTCCTAATGCTAAACACGTCATCCAAATAGAAGTACCCCCACTACTTATAAGTGGTAATGTTTGTCCCGTTACCGGAAATAACTCTACTGCAACTGCCATATTAATTAAAGCCTGAAAAACAATTGGTAAGCCTACTCCTAAAACCAATAATTTTCCAAAAACGTCTGTACATTTATGAGAAACAATAATTAATCTTGCTAAAAAAAACAAATAAGTAAACATTATAGACACCCCTCCAAATAACCCAAATTCTTCTGCTATTATAGCATATATAAAATCTGAGGAAGATTGTGGCAAAAAGTTTCTTTGCACACTCTTACCAGGTCCCTTACCCATTATACCACCAGTAGCAATAGCTATTTTAGCTCGCTCTATCTGATAATTTTCTTTTGTTGATTCGTCTTTAGAGGTAAAGTTTTCTATTCTACTAACCCAAGTATCTACCCTATTCGGAAAAGCATCTGGAAAGGCTTTTGCTGTTAATATGAATAGAGTTAAAAACAATGCTCCTGTAGCAAAAATTAACATCAAATATTTTATAGGAAAACCACCAATAAAAACTAACACTATAACCATTGCAAAAATTATAGCTGCTGTAGAAAAATTTGCTGGTAAAATAAAGCCTATAACTATCAAAACTGGCAACCACAATGGCAATAACGTATCTTTAAATGAATATTCTTTAGAAACAATTTTTGCTAAATAACGAGCAACATAACTTAACAACACTACTGATGCTAATGTGGATGTTTGAAACGAAACCCCCACAATTGGTACTCTTATCCATCTACTTGCATTGGCACCCCCAATAGTAGTACCTTGTACCATCGTTACAATTAAAAGAATAATTGCAAAAGGTAACATTATAATAGACAAACCTTTAAAATAATTATAAGGCACTTTATGTACCCCATAAACAATCATAAAACCAAGTAATAAATGAATAGCATGTTTTATTAAAAACTTAAACGTATCACCATTACCACCATACAAATAGGCTAAGTTACTGCTTGCACTATACACTGGCATAAACGAAAACAATGCCAATAGAGCCGCAATGGACCACAGCACCTTATCTCCTTGTATATGTTGTAATAATTGCTTCATTGTACTACAATCTTCTTACCGCTTCTTTAAACTGATCTCCTCTATCTTCATAACTTTCAAATAAATCGAAACTTGCACAACATGGCGATAATAATACCGTATCATTACGTTCTCCTAATTTATAAGCTACTTTAACAGCCTCATTCATAGATTGAGTTTCCACAATAGTGTCTACACAATTTTTAAACGCATTTACAATAGCACTGTTATCTACACCTAAACAAATTACAGCCTTTACTTTTTCGCGTACTAAAGCAAAAAGTTCACTATAATCATTCCCTTTATCGACACCACCAACAATCCAAACGATCGGGGTTTTAACTGCTTCTAAAGCAAAGTATGCAGCATTTACATTTGTTGCTTTAGAATCATTAATGTATTGCACATTACCAATCTTTAAAACACTTTCTAACCTATGTTCTACACCATGAAAATTAGACATACTCTCACGTATTGTCTTTTTACGAATACCAATTAGCTTGGCTACAGTTGCTGCTGCCATTGCATTTTTAGCATTGTGTTTTCCTTTTAATGAAAGACCGTCTTGATCCATTAAGACTTCTTCTTCATTGTACATTTTCATCATAATTTGATTATCTTTTAAGTAGGTACCTTGTGTTAATTCTTTTTCTAACGAAAAAGGAAAACACTGAGATTTAATTGGGTTATTTTTTAAAAATTCTTCTATTTTACTATCATCAGCATCATAAACAAAAAAATCTTTCTCTGTCTGATTCATTACTAATCGGAACTTTGATGCTACATATTTATCATAATCATAATCGTATCGATCTAAATGATCTGGCGATAAATTTGTTAAAACCGCTATGTGCGGATTAAAATCTTTTATTCCATCTAATTGAAAACTGCTTAATTCTAAAACAAATGTTTTTGTCTTATTTTCTAAAACCGCTTTTGCAAAACTGTCACCTATATTTCCTGCCATTGAAACATCATTTTTTTCTGATGCCAATACATGGCCTGTTAACATTGTTGTAGTTGTTTTTCCATTACTTCCTGTAATACCAACTATAGTGGCATCTGTATAAACAGCAGCAAATTCTATTTCAGAAACCACAGGTATATTATTTAAAATTATTTTTTGAATAATAGGTGCCTTATCAGGTATCCCTGGGCTTTTAACAACACAAGATGCCTCTAATATTAAATTCTCTGTATGTTGTTTTTCTTCAAATTCTATTGAAGCCTCTTGTAATTGATTCGAATATTTTTCTGAAATTTCTCCGTAGTCTGAAACAAACACATTATACCCTTTAGCTTGAGCCAATAATGCAGAACCTACACCACTTTCTCCTGCTCCAAGGATTACAATTTTTTTTATGTTTTGTTTATTATTCATTTTAACTACTATCTTAATTTTAATGTAACAATAGTTACAACCGCTAATAATATACCTACAATCCAAAAACGAGTTACTATTTTACTTTCGTGAAAACCCTTCTTTTGATAATGGTGATGCAACGGAGACATTAAGAAAATACGTTTACCCTCTCCTGTTTTTTTCTTAGTGTATTTAAAATAACCTACCTGTAATACTACTGATAAGTTTTCAGCTAAAAATATTCCGCACAAAACAGGTATTAATAATTCTTTACGAGCTGCAATTGCTATAACTGCTATAATTCCTCCAATAGTTAAACTACCTGTGTCTCCCATAAACACTTGAGCCGGATATGTGTTATACCATAAAAAACCTATCAATGCTCCAGCAAATGCTGCTACAAAAACAGTAGCTTCTCCCAAATGAGGTATATACATTACATTCAAATAATCTGAAAAAACAATATTACCCGAAATCCAAACTAATATTGCTAAAGTAATTACCATAATTGCAGATGAACCTGCTGCCAAACCATCTATTCCGTCGGTAAGGTTTGCTCCATTTGAAACTGCCGTAATTATAAAAATTACTACTGGTATAAATATTAACCAAGCATATTTAACATACCCTGGATTAATCCAAGTTAATACCGATGCATAATCAAACTCATTATCTTTAAAAAATGGAATGGTTGTTTTTGTAGATTTTATTTCTTCTCCAAATTCTAAACGAGAATCATGTGAAACATTTTCTATTTTTTCTGATTGCGTTTTTTCTTCTTTAATGGTAATGTCATTATGAAAATACATAACAGCACCAACAAAAATTCCTAATCCTATTTGACCAACTACTTTAAATTTTCCGGCTAGCCCCTCTTTATTTTTCTTTTTAATTTTCAAGTAATCATCAGCAAAACCAATAGACCCCATCCAAAGTGTTGTAACAATTAAAAGCAGTATATATATATTACCCAAATCTGCAAAAAGAAGCACAGGTATTAATGTAGCAAGTATTATAATTATTCCTCCCATTGTAGGCGTTCCTGCTTTTTCTACCTGCCCATCAAGACCTAAATCTCTAATACTTTCACCCATTTGCTTTTTTTGAAGCATTTGAATGATACGCTTTCCATACACTACTGAAATCAACAAGGAAAACACAATAGACAACGCAGCTCTAAAGGTCAAGAAACCAAAAAGACTTGCTCCTGGCAATTGATAGTTTTTTTCTAAAAAATCAAATAAATAGTATAACATTATTACTGCATTAATTTTAAATATTCTTTAACCACTTCCATATCATTGAAAGCTGTTTTCTCTCCTTTTATATCTTGATAATTTTCATGACCTTTACCAGCAATTAAAATAATATCATTTGGCGATGCCATAGACACTGCTGTTTTTATTGCCTGCTTACGATCTTGAATACTCAACGTCTTTTTAAAATCTTGAGCTTGCACTCCTTCTTCAATTTCTTTTAATATTTCTGAAGGGTCTTCAAAACGAGGGTTATCATTTGTAAAAATTACTTTACCACTTAATTGAGCTGCTATATTACCCATCAAAGGTCTTTTAGCTTTATCTCTATCTCCTCCACAACCAACTACTGTAATTACAGTTTCATTTTTAGTTCTAATAGTATTTATTGTATCTAACACATTTTTTAAAGCATCTGGAGTGTGTGCAAAATCAACTATTATAGTTACTTTATTAGAAACTATGTACTGAAAGCGACCACTTACACTTTCTAGATTACTCATTAACTGTAATGTTTCTAATGATTCTAACCCTAACAATTCTGCCACAGCATAAACGGCTGCTAAATTTGAAGCATTAAAACCACCAATTAATTTTGTCCAAAATTCTTGATCATTTAATTTCAGTAGCATTCCACCAAAACCATTCTCTAATATATTTACACGATAATCTGCATACGATTTCAAAGCATAACTTACTTGTTTTGCTTTCGTATTTTGCAACATTATTTTACCGTTTTTATCATCTGCATTAGTTAATGCAAATGCTGTTTTAGGTAATGTGTCAAAAAAAGATTTTTTAACATCTCGATACTCTTTAAAAGTTTCATGATAATCTAAATGATCATGAGAAAGGTTTGTAAAAACTCCTCCTTTAAAATGTAACCCTTGTGTTCTTTTTTGATGAATTCCATGAGAGCTAACTTCCATAAAACAAAAAGTAACTCCTGCATTTACCATATCTGCTAAATGCTTTTGTAATTGTAAAGCATCAGGTGTTGTATGCGTTGCTGGTATTTCAAGTCTGTCTACACAAACTTTAACCGTTGATATTAAACCTACTTTATAACCTGCATTTTTAAATAACTGAAACAACAAACTAGTTACGGTTGTTTTTCCGTTTGTTCCTGTTACACCAATTAATTGTAATTTTTCTGACGGATTATCATAAAAATTACTCGCCATGATAGCCAAAGCTTCTTGCGTATTTTTAACAACAACATATGTTATTTCGTTAACCTGAACTTCAGGAATTTCTTCGCAAACAATTACTAAAGCGCCATTAATTACTGCTTTATCAATAAACTTATGCCCATCAACTTGCACTCCTTTTACTGCAACAAACACATCATTTAATTGCACTAAACGAGAATCGAATTGTATAGAAGCAACACTAATAGTTGTGTTTCCAATTACCAATTCAATTGCTACTTTATATAATATGTCAGTTAAATTACTCAAGATAATACGATACTTATTTTTTTACGTTTCCCTATTTTTTCGCCTTGCGGAATAGATTGTTTTTTAATTTTCCCTTCCCCAGAAATACTTACCTCCAAACCTAAATTTTCTAACAAAGGCAAAGCGTCCATCAAATACATACCTTTTACATTTGGCATTAATGTTTTATACTGTTGTGAAAGTGTATAATACTTTTCAAAACTTTTAACATTAAGCGTATCTGGTATTTTTACTTCATCAATTATAGGTGTACCTGAATGAATTTTATGTGCTATTTTTTTAAATACAGGAGCTGCAACTACATTTCCATAGAAACCAATTTTCTTATCTGGTTCATGTATAACAACTATACAAGAGTATTTAGGCGCTTCCGCAGGAAAATAACCTACAAAAGATGATATATATTCTAGCTTATCTTTTCCCTTTCCGTAATTTTTTTGACAAGTACCTGTTTTACCTGCCATTGATATATAATTTGAATGTATATTTTTTGCCGTTCCTGTTTTAACAACATTAGACATTAATTGTCGCATAACACTTGCCGTTTTAGGAGAACATATTGCCGGATTCAAAACCTCTCTTTCAAAAGACCTTTCTACCGAGTCCCAAGCTCGAACCTCTTTTATAAATTGAGGCTTCACCATTTTACCTTCATTTGCAATGGCATTATAAAAAGATAATGTTTGTAACGGTGTCATTGACACTCCATAACCAAAGGCCATCCAAGGTAATGTAGTTCCATACCAATTTTTATCTCCAGGGTAAGGTAATTTAGGCTCCCCTTCTCCTTTTATAGGTAGTCCTAATGTTTTATTTAGACCCATATTATAGAAACGATCTATCAATTTTTTAGGGTCATTTTTATATTCTGCAGTAATAACTTTTGCAAAAGCAGTATTCGATGACAATTCAAATGCCTTTCCTAAAGAAATTTTACCATAACCTCCCCAATGTGAATCGTAAACAGTTCTGTCATAAAATTTAACACGTCCATTCTCTGTATCAACAACTGAACTTGAATCAATAGCAGTATCTTCTAACAAAGCAATCATAGACATTAGCTTAAACGTAGAACCAGGCTCATGCGATTCGCCAACTGCATAATTTAAACGTTCATAATATTTATTATCCTTAGTTTTTGCTAGATTAGAAATTGCCTTTATATCTCCTGTTTTAGTTTCCATAACCACAACGCAACCATGATGAGCTTTATATTTTTCTAATTGACTAAGCAAAGCATGGTGGGCAATATCTTGAATATTAACATCTATAGTTGAAACTACATCAAAACCATCTTGTGGTTCTACTTCATTATTATCAGACACTGGTTTCCACTGTCCTTTAGAAATTTTTTGTTTTAAACGCTTACCAGCATTTCCTCTTAAATAAAGCCCATAAGCTCCTTCTAAACCAACACGAGTGTAATAGCCGTTTTCATCTTGGCGTTCGTAACCAACCGTTCTTTCTGCTATTTTACCTATAGGGTGCTCACGAACTGTTCTTTGCTCTACAATTAATCCTCCTTTATTTGCTCCTTTATTAAGGATAGGGAAATTTTTAACACGCACATACTGAGCATAGCCTACGTTTCTACAAATTAAAAAATACCTATTCTTATTGGTACGTGCTTTTCTTAATCGTTTATTATAATAACTTACTGGCTTACCAAACTCTTTAGAAAGTGCTGCTGATAAATCTTTAACATTTTTTTGAAAAAAATCACTCTTAACTGTTACTGCATCAAATCTAATATCATACTTAGGTACTGATGTCGCTAATAAATTATAATTTGCATCGTATAAATTACCTCGGTTTGCAGGAATAACAAAGTCTTTAAAAACTCTATTTTGAGCAATTTTCTTATATTTTTCACCTTCAGAAACTTGAATAGTAAACAACCTAAATAGTACTGCAAACGCAAATAGTATCATAAGCGTAGCGACCACATAAGATCTGTTCGATATTTTTTTTATTATTGTTTCCAAAGAATAACTTAATTCACAATTATTTTATAAGGTGGTTCTTCTGATGGTTTAACCCCTTTATTATTTAATTTCTTTTGTATTTCTGACTCCATCTTTAGCTGCATTAATCTAGAACGTCCATCTACAAATCGAGTTCTAAATTCTTTAACAACACTATTTTTTGAAGCTATTTGATGTATTTTTCTTTCCGCATTATGCGAACTAGCAATCATAATCATTGCTAAAACTGACAAAAACAAAAGCATACCCCAGTTTTTTGCTGCATCATCAGACAACAATAACTTACCTTTTAATATGCTATAAATTTTATCTTTCATTAATCTTCTATTCTTTCAGCTACTCTTAATTTTGCACTACGCGCTCTATTATTAACTGCTATTTCTTTTGCATCAGGTACAATTAACCCTCCTACTTTTTTAAACGGAACGGAAACCCTACCAAAAACATCTTTTTCTGGCTCCCCTTCAAACATTCCACTTCTTATATATCTTTTTACCAATCTATCTTCAAGAGAGTGGTATGATATTAAACTAATACGACCTCCTGGATTTAACAAATCTTTAGTCTGTTCTAAAAATTCTTTTAAAACTTGAATCTCTTGGTTTACCTCTATTCTAATTGCTTGATAAACTTGTGCAAGAATCTTGTGTTGTTTGCTTTTTATCATACAAGGTTGCAACAACTCTTTTAATTGCTCACTTGTTTTTACTGGAGCATCTTTTCTGGCTTCACATATAATACGTGCCATTTTAGCGGCGCTTCTTAATTCACCATACTGAAACAAAACATTAGAAAGATCTTGTTCTTCATAAGAATTAATAACCTCATAAGCTGATAATGCAGCCTCTTGATTCATTCTCATATCTAAGTCCGCCTCAAAACGAGTAGAAAAACCTCTTTCTGCAACATCAAATTGATGAGAAGAAACTCCAAAATCACCTAATATTCCATCTACTTTTTTAATTCCATAAAAACGCATGAAACGTTTAATGAATCTAAAATTATGAGGCACCAATTGAAATCTTTCATCATCTAATGCATTTTTATGAGCGTCTTGATCTTGATCAAACCCATATAATTTCCCCTTTGGACCTAATCGAGATAAAATCTCTTTTGAATGACCACCTCCACCAAAGGTTACATCAATATAAATTCCATCAGGTTTAATATTTAAACCATCAACAGTCTGCTTTAATAATACTGGTACGTGATATTCATTCTCCATCTAAATCGTCTTCAAATCCCATTACTTCTTCAGCCAAATCTGCAAAATCTTCAGTAGCATCATCAACTGCTTTTTCATATTTCTTTTTATCCCAAATCTCAATAATGTTAATTGCTGAAGACAACACTAATTCTTTTTCTATCCCTGCAAAGGCAATTAAATCCTTAGGAATTAAAATACGCCCTGTTGCATCAATATCTATTTCTTTTACTCCTGCAGTAAAACGACGAATAAAATCATTATTCTTTTTCTTAAAACGATTCAACTTGCTTACCTTTTGCATCACTTTATCCCATTCGGATTTAGGATACAACTCTACACAAGGCTGAAAAACTGAACGCTTCAAAACAAACCCACCACTTAACAAGCTATCCAACTGCTTCTTATAAGCAGAAGGCAACATCAAACGCCCTTTAGCATCTGCTTTACACTCATATGTTCCTATTAGGTTTACCACTTCAATATTTGAATTACTCAAAGATATTGAAAATATCACCACATTTTACCACTATATACCACTTTGTTAATAAGTTGCTAGATATAATTTAAAGACAAATAAAACCGATAAAAAACACACTCGAGAAACTAACAATTGAAATTAATAGAACATTAACTTAAAAAATGAATTATAAATAATAAGTGAAATTTGTTATTAAAAAAAGTAGGTCAGGTCATTTTTAAAATATTATATTTGCGTTTCAGTTATGCAAAAGCGTTAATGAAC
>CAZCHR010000040.1:0-16778 GCA_964498665.1 uncultured Tenacibaculum sp.
TAAACCTGTTTATCAAAATCAAATAAAACAGAAACTAAATGTATAACTCAAAAAAGGTTAATTAAATGCATTTCAAGTATTTAAACATGTAAAAAAAAGACATATATAGTTGTATATTTTAAATATTTTTTATAATTTTAACCAATATTCTTTATTAACCCCTTAAAAAAGAGTAAAATAATGAAAAATTTCCCTTTAATAATGATAGCGATGTTATTTTCTGTAATAACGTTTGCTCAACAAGAAAAGTGTGATACAGATGATGAATCTATCGCAGATCCAAACAGTATAACTAAATGTGCTATTGAAGATACCAAAGATGGTAAAAAACAACTCTCAATTGAAGTTTCTACAAGAAGAAGAGTTGTTCGTAAAAAAAACGATGAAGTATCTGCTATAGGGGGGAGTAATTCTTCTCAAAAAGTAGCAAATATCAAACAAAATTCTTTATTAATTGGTAAATTAGAACTAGAAGATAATTCTGCTACAATAGGAAAAATGCCTTTTAATTTAGTTGAAGAAATACCATTGTTTAAAAAGTGTAACAATGTACCTTTAGTTAAGCAAACTAAATGTTTTGATTCTCAAATGAACAAACATATTGTTAGTAACTTTAAATTTCCTCAAGAAGCATTTGAAAATGGTATTGGTGGACGTGTTTTAGTTCAATTTACAATTAATGAGTTAGGAGATGTTGAGAGTATACAAATGAGGGGGCCTAAAAACGGAAAGTTATTAGAGAATGAAGCACGTAGGATAGTTAATAATTTACCTAAGTTTATACCAGGTAAGCATAATGGAAAAAACGTTAAAGTGAAATATGGGGTTCCAATATTTTTTAGAAATCCAAATGCAATAAAAACGTCTACTAAAATTGTTAAAAAGAAAGTTGTAAGAAAAACAGTTATTAAAGAAACTGTAATTACTGATTTTAAAAAGTTTCAAGATGTAGAAAATATACCATTATTTAAACCTTGTTTAAAATCTGATCAATCTGATAAAGAGAAATGTTTTAATCAAAGGATGTCTAGTCATATACAAAGGAATTTCAATTACCCTGATGCCGCTGCCGAAAAAAATATACACGGAAGAGTTTGGGTTAGATTTATTATAGATAAAGAAGGAAATGTAGGGAATTTTAAAGTTAAAGGGCCTAAGGATGGAAAACTTCTAGAAGAAGAAGCTAAAAGAATGGTGTCTAAATTGCCTAAATTTATACCAGGTAAACATGAAGGTAAAATTACTAATGTAGAATATTATTTGCCAATTAATTTTACATTACAAGAATAAACATATAAAACAGTATAATAAAAAACACAGAATCTTTGATTCTGTGTTTTTTATTATACTGTTTTATATGTTCTGAAATGTTTTAATCTAGAAAAAATTATTAGAAATAGGGATTAACAAAAAGGCTAGATTAAAAAAAAATAGTAGTTGAAAATGAATTATACTTAGGGAGATTAATTAGAATGTATCTTATCAAGAAATAAGATGTTTGATAAGTTTTTTTTACCATAATTGCTTTGAAAAAATATAGCGATTTTTGTTTAAGATTATTTAGTTAGTCAATAAAAAATACAAAACACTTTTTTGAAGTTAGAAAAGGATTATTCAAGAAAAAAAAATAGAAATATAAAAAAAGCTTATAATTCTAATGGTTTACTAATTTGGAGTTAAAGGGCGTATTAAGAATTAAAGGTAGCAATTTAAAATTGCTACCTTTAATTTAATGAAGTTATTTTGGAGATAAGTATAATAAAATTTATTTTAAACTACCAGTCATATCTTCAGGTTTTACCCATTCGTCATATTGTTCTGGAGTTACATAACCTAAACGTACAGCTTCTTCTTTTAAAGTAGTTCCGTTTGCATGCGCTGTATTTGCAATTTCAGCAGCTTTGTAATATCCAATTTTAGTATTTAAAGCCGTAACTAACATTAATGAGTTATTTACTAACTCTTCAATTCTTGAATGATTTGGTTCAATTCCAGTAGCACAATTTAAATCGAAAGATACACAAGCATCTCCAATTAATTGAGCAGATTGTAAAACGTTGGCAGCCATCATTGGCTTGAATACGTTTAATTCGTAATGTCCTTGAGTTCCACCAACAGTAACAGCAACATCGTTACCCATAACTTGTGCACAAACCATAGTAATAGCTTCTGCTTGCGTAGGGTTTACTTTTCCAGGCATAATAGATGAACCTGGCTCATTTGCAGGAATAATAATTTCTCCAATTCCTGAGCGTGGTCCTGAAGCCATTAAACGAATATCGTTGGCAATTTTGTTTAAAGAAACTGCTAATTGTTTTAAAGCTCCATGTGTTTCAACTAAAGCATCGTGGGCAGCTAAGGCTTCGAATTTATTTTCAGCAGTTACAAACGGTAACCCTGTAAATTCTGCAATATATTTTGCTACTAATACATCGTAACCAGCTGGAGTATTTAACCCAGTTCCTACAGCTGTTCCTCCTAAAGCTAATTGACTTAAGTGTTCTAATGAATTATTTAAAGCTTTTAATCCGAAGTTTAATTGAGCTACATAACCAGAAAATTCTTGTCCTAATGTTAACGGTGTTGCATCCATTAAATGTGTACGTCCAATTTTTACAACATCTTTAAAAGCTTCAGATTTTGCTTGTAAAGTATCACGTAATTGCTCAACTCCAGGAATTGTAGTTTCTACAATTTTCTTATAAGCGGCAATATGCATTCCAGTAGGGAAGGTATCATTAGATGATTGAGATTTATTTACATCATCATTTGGTTGAATCGTTTTTTCTCCCTCACCAATTACTTTTCCTGCAATTTCATGAGCTCTGTTAGCGATTACCTCGTTACAGTTCATGTTAGATTGCGTACCAGAACCTGTTTGCCAGATAACTAATGGAAATTGATCGTCGTGCTTACCTGTTAAGATTTCATCACAAACCTGACCAATTAAATCACGTTTTTCTTCAGCTAAAACTCCTAATTCACAGTTGGTGAAAGCAGCAGCTTTTTTTAAGTAAGCAAATCCGTAAACTACTTCTAAAGGCATTGATCCAGCAGGGCCAATTTTAAAATTATTACGAGAGCGTTCAGTTTGTGCTCCCCAGTATTTATCAGCAGGAACTTCTACGTTCCCCATTGTGTCTTTTTCGATTCTGTATTTTGTCATTCTAAAATGATTTAAAAGGCTTTAGATTAAAGAATTTCAAAATTACAAATTCTAATAGTTTTTAGTAATGATTTTTGTCAGATTTTATTGGTTTCAAAGAAAAATAGTTTTAATTTTGCATCATAACAATTATTAATAAGAAACAAATGTTAGATTTTTCAGAATTTTCAGGATTAGTATTATTCATGTTTATTTTTACAACTGGATTTTGGTTGTTAATTTTCTTATTAACATTTGTTGTTCCTTATTGGATTGGTGGAACAATCTGGGAAAATATCAAATTAAAAAGAGAAGCAAAAAAAGCTGCTAAAGAATTAAAGTAGTTTTTGTTAAATAATATAAAAAAAGCTCGTTCATTTTATGAACGAGCTTTTTTTTATAAGATCAATATTTTAAGCTTTTTCGATTAGTCTGAAACCTTCACCATGTATGTTTAATATTTCAACATTTTCATCTGCTTTTAAATATTTACGAAGTTTGGCGATATATACATCCATACTTCTTGAGGTGAAATAATTATCATCTCTCCATATTTTTGTTAAGGCTAATTCACGTGGCATTAAATCATTTTTATGAATAGCCAACATACGTAATAGTTTACTTTCTTTAGGAGATAATTTCTGAGCTTCACCACCGTTAAGAGTTAAATGACGAAGTTTAGAATTAAATTCAAATCCGCCAATTTTAAATTCAAACTCATCACTTTCACTTGACTTTTCGTTTTCTTTACGTTGCAAAATAGCTTTTATTTTGTGTAGTAAGACTTCAGAATCGAAAGGTTTATTTAAGTAATCGTCGGCACCTACTTGATAACCTCTTAAAACATCTTCTTTAAGTGTTTTAGCTGTTAAAAAAATAATAGGTACTTCTTTGTTGGTAACGCGAATATCTTGTGCTAAAGAAAAACCATCTTTTCTTGGCATCATTACATCTAAAATACATAAATCGTATTCTGCATTTTTAAACATAATTAAACCTTCAATTCCATCTTTAGCATGTGTTACATTATAATCGTTTAATGCTAAATAATCTTTAAGTACTGTTCCGAAATTCGGATCGTCTTCTACTAATAATATTTTCTTACTTCCCATTCTCTGTTCAATTTATATTAATGGTAATTTAACTGTAAATGTGCTTCCTTTTCCTTTTTCACTTTCTACATAAACGATTCCATGGTGGCTGTCTATAATTTCTTTTACATAAGCTAAACCTAAACCATGACCTTTTACGTTGTGAATATTCCCTTTATGTTCTCGGTAAAATTTATCAAAAACATATTTTTGAGCATTTCTACTCATACCTATACCTTCATCTTTTACTTTAAAGATAAAGTATTTATTTGTGCTTTCTGTGTAAATATCAATTTTTGGGTGATTTTCAGAATATTTTAAAGCATTTTCTAACATGTTAACTGTAACATTTATTAGGTGAAATTGATTACCTAATACTTCTGTTGAAATTGCTTTAAAATGTGTTGTTACGCTTCCTTTTTTATCATCTACCAATAATTGAATATGTTCAATTCCTTCTTCAATTATGTCGTGCATATCTATTGCATCCTTACTTATTTCTATCTGATTTTTTTCTAATCGAGATATTCTTAATACGTTTTCTACTTGACCATGCATGCGTTTATTTTCTTCTCGAATCATTTGAACGTATCGCTTTACTTTTTCTTCACTAGATATAATTTTTGGGTTTTTAATAGCATCTAACGCTAAATTTATTGTAGCAATAGGTGTTTTAAACTCATGCGTCATATTGTTAATGAAATCTGTTTTTATTTCAGATATTTTTTTTTGGCGAATTAATTGATATAACGATGCGGAAAATGCGGCAATAATTATACCAATAAATAATAGGGATAGCCCTAGGATTTTTATCATCCCAGAAATTAATTTTTTTCGTTCGTTTGGAAATTTTATATATAATTTGTATTTAGTATTTCCGTTTTCATCTTCTAAAAAAGGATAGTATTTATCACTAGGTTGAATGTTAAAATAGCCAGATTTTAATTGGGTAGCAAAGCCATCTTCATATACACCATATTTAAAATCTTGCGTAATATTCATTTTAGCTAATTCATCCTTTATGGTTTCGTTTAATTCTTTATTACTAATACGTTCGTTAATTGGATAAAAACGTTTACTCTGTTTAAACATATATTCCACTTGCTGTTTATTCCAGCTAGGGTAATTTTTATACGTAGAGTAGCTTTGTTGTTTTTCAAAAGGTTTAAAATCTATGTTTTGACTTTTAACTACCTGAGAAAAAAAGATGTCTTCTTTTCCAGAATATCTTTTAAAAATAATAGAATCATTATTTACAAAACTATTAGGGATTTTAACACTTTCTTCTAAAATTGTGGTTCCAAATGTAAATTTCCTTTTACTAGTGGTGTCTATTTGTTGAAATAAGAAGGTTTTTATTTCAGCTTCTGTTCTAAATTTATTGCTTTCAAAGAACTCTTGACTATTATGCATTATATCATTATACTCTCTATCTTTGATTCTCTCAGAAGTACCAGCTAATGCAATAAACACATTGTTTTCAAATTGTTGTTGTTTACTTCTTATCGAATCTTTAATCCAATAGACTTGAACTGAGATAATTCCTATCAAAGAAATACTCATTAAAATAACAATAAGAATAAAGATTTTTTTGCTCATTATTCAAAAATAAATCAATAAAATGAAGGGGTGTATGCTTTTAACTTAGATTAACAAAATTAAGAAAAAATTAAGAAAAGTAATTTATATAATGTAAATTATTAAGGTTTTAGTGTTAAATAATTATGGATTATTGATATTTGAGTTTCGGTTTTTGTAAGTGTTACATTATCAATGATATAATGTGATTGTAATGTTTTTTTGGTTTGAGACCATTGATTTTTTATTCTATTTTCAATAGCATCTCTACTGGACTTATCTCTTTTTATAACTCTTTGAATTCTTAGGTTTATAGGAGTAGTTACTGTGATGATTTTATCACAAAAATTGTTACTTCCATTTTCAAAAAGAATAGCATTTTCATATAATATATAGTCTTTATTTTTGTTTTCTTTTATAAAATCTTGAAGGTGTTTTTTAACAACGGGGTGTACAATAGTGTTTAATGTGGTTAGTTTTTCTTTATTATTAAAAACAATCTTTGCAAGATAAGGTCTGTTAAGTTGATTGTTTAAGTATGTTTTGTTTCCGAACTCAGAAATTAATTTAGCTTTTATTTCTGAAGATGAATCCATTAATTTTTTGGCTTCATCATCAGCAATATAAATTGCGATATTTTTAAATTTTGAAAACAATTTTACTACAGTAGATTTTCCACTACCAATACCACCTGTAATACCTATAACCATTATTTATGAATTAGAAAATCAATCTTATCAGGAACAACTCTTATTAAAGTAATTAAATCTGAATTAGATTGTATTTTTGGGGTTAAATATGAAGTTTCTGAATTTTTATTATAGGTGCATTCAACATTGAATAAATCTGGAGAAATTTTATTAAAATCCTTTAGACTTACTTTGTATATAAGTTTTACCTTTTTAGGAAAAATATTTATTCCTTCTGGAGCATTTTTTACATTCACAGGAATCTCTATTTCACCTTCTGTAAATTTATCAATAGAAATAATAACTTTTACCGTTTCGTTATCTATTTTAAAATTATTAATTTTAGGTATAATTATTTTAGAGCTTAATTCAGTACTTTTAGAGAGGTTCTCTGCATTGATTTTTTCAAGATTTAAATAAGAAATTTTATTTAAATCTGTTTTGTTACCAGAAATAGTTACACTGTCAGGTTTTATCGTAATAGGTTTTGTTAAGTCAAAACCAAGTTTAAAAGAAATGTTTATATCTGATTTTAAAGGGATTTTTTTAGAACTTAACGTTCCTATTTTTAAATGAATAGTATCTTTTTGAATTTCGATTAAATCAATCCCTTTTTTTAATTGATTTTGAACTTCTGAATGTATGTTTTTTGATAGAAAATAATAATTGTTTTCTTCTTTATTTCTTATTTTTTTTAGGTTTAATAGCAGAGGTTTGTTTGTTATGTTTGTAGATAGTAAATTAAAACCTGTTCCTTTTATTAATATGGTTAACTCTTTTGGAGGTGTATTTAATAGTGTTTTATGTTGCGGCAGATTTATGTAACTTATAGGATAAGTTATTTTACTAGTGTATATTTTAGATAAGTTAATTAAAATCCAAAAAGCTAGTGAAGCAATTAAAAATCCAAAAAATGTTTTAGGTATGTTAAGGTTTTTTTTCAAAAAAAAGATATATGCTGCAATTTACATAAAAAACAAAAAAGAGAGCTTTTTTAAAAGCTCTCTTTTTTGTTTAGGTATATTTTGTTGCTATTTTTTAATGTCTGTACTGTACCTTTTACTTAACTCCATTGATATAGCAGAGCGTTCAAATTTAATTTTTCCAGCTCCTGTTTCAATTGTAATGGTATTGTCGTTATCGTTTGTTTCAGTAATTTTACCATGAATACCACTAGAAGTAACAACTTTAAGTCCTTTTTTAACAGTAGATTGAAATTGTTTTTCTTTTTTTTGACGACTCATTTGTGGACGAATAATTAAGAAATAAAAAACACCAATCATGGCAATAAAAGGAAGCATACTCATGATGCTTTCTTGAGTGCTTGCTTGTAAAAAAATAGATGTAAACATTATACAGCTTTCTTTTTAGGGGTTACCATACCAGAAATTTTAACAACTTCTCTACCTTTTTCGGTATTAGTAGTTAAAGTAATTGATTTAGATTGCTTGTTTGGTTTTCCGTTTGTGTTAAAACTAACTTGAATTTCTCCAGTTTTTCCAGGGGAGATTGGTTCTTTTGGCCAAACAGGAACTGTACAACCACAGCTAGCTTGCGCATTAGTAATTACTAAATCACTTTTTCCTGTGTTAGTAACAGTAAAAGTAGTTTTAACGGTTTCACCTTCGTTAACAGTTCCGAAATCAAACTCTTCTTTGTCGAAAGAAATAGTAGGTGCGCCTAAGCTAATAGAGTTGTCTCTTTTTTCAGCACTTACTACATTTTCCTTTTTTACTTTCGATGATGCATTTCCTTGACCACAAGAGATTAACATTCCTGTCGAAAAAATTAATGCAATTGCTACTGCTATTTTCTTCATTTTTTAATAATTTATTTAATTTGTCGTAAAAATAATAATTTTATAATAATCCTCTACCAATTTTAATCATTTGGTTAGATGAAAGGTAATCTTTTGATAATTTATCTAATACACCGTTAATAAAATATCCACTTTTGTTAGTGGAGTAGTCTTTTGCTAATTCTATGTATTCATTTATACTTACTCTACTAGGAATAGAAGGAAAGTGTAAAAATTCTGTAACAGCCATTTTAATAATTATCATATCAATACCAGCTATTCTATCTGCTTCCCAGTTTGGGGTTTTAGCAATAATGTCTTCTTCGTATTTATGTTGATTTAGCATTGTTTTTGTAAACAAATCAGAAACAAAAATTTTGTCATCATTGTCTTTGTATAGACTACCTAAAATAAAAGGTTTTTTAGGACTTTGTTTGTTTAGAGTTTTAACAATCCATGTGTTTACAAAAGGAATATCATCTACCCAAGAAATCATTTTATCTTCAAAATAATCTGCTAATTTTTCATTAGGAGCTACAATCTCTTTAAAGAAATCAATAACAAAAGCTCTATCTACATTATATGAATCTTCAACAGTATCCATATACTTTTCATAGATGTCACTTTTCTGTAATTCATCTAATAAAATTTTGATATATTCATCATCAAGTTCCCAATAATTTAATTTATTAAGCTCAATATATCCTTCTAAACTAACGCTTTCGTTAAGTAAGTTAATTAACCTGTTATTAATAAATTTATTATTAGGATTTAGTTCTTCTTTGGTTGCTAAAATTTTCTTTTTAGCAAGTGCAGTTCTTTTGTTAGCTAATCTTTGTACTTCTATTAATAACTGAAGATTTAAAACGTACAAATCGTACATTTTTTGGATACTGTGTTTTAAGAATTTTTCTTCTTTAACAATATCATCGTTGTGGGATTGCTGCATTGCATAAACCGACTGCATTACTTTAACTCGAATATGTCTTCTGTTAATCATTTTAAAGAACTTTAAAAAAAAGAGCGATAGAAACTATTTCTAACGCTCTGCAAAAGTAAAACTTTTTTATTTTTTATCTAGCTATTTTGCTCTTTTTTACGAGCATCAATTCTACCTTGTGCAATATTAAATGCAGCTTGATGAGTTGTGATATTTTCTTTTTCAGCTAAGTTGAAGATATCTAATGTTGTATTATAGATATTTTCGGTTCTTTTTAAGCTTTCAGCTTTATCATAACCGACAACTTCTGCATATACATTTATAATTCCACCAGCATTAATTAAGAAGTCAGGGGCGTAAGCAATTCCTTTTTCTTGTAACATTCTACCGTGTTTTAACTCGTTAGCTAACTGATTATTTGCAGCACCAGCAATTACTTTAGCATTTAATTGAGCGATGGTGGTATCATTAATGGTAGCACCTAATGCACAAGGAGCATAAATATCAAGATCTAATCCGTAAATATCATTACCTAATACTACGTTTGCACCATATTTTTTACTTAATTCTTCCAAACGAGCTTCGTTAATATCATTTAAAATAACTTGAGCACCTTCATCAGTAATATGTTTAACTAAAGTTTCACCAACATGACCAACACCTTGAACTAAAACTTTTTTACCTTCTAATTTATCAGTTCCGAATTTGTATTTAGCAGCAGCTTTCATTCCCATGTAAACCCCATATGCAGTAACAGGAGATGGGTTTCCAGATCCACCAATAGCTTCAGAAACACCAGTTACATGTGGAGTAACTTCGCGAATAATATCCATGTCACGAGTTTCCATACCAACATCTTCAGCTGTAATGTATTTTCCGCTTAAAGAATTTACATATTCACCAAACTTGCGCATTAAATCGTCGTTCTTTTGAGTCTTTGCATCTCCAATAATAACAGCTTTACCACCACCAAGATTTAATCCTGTTATAGCAGATTTGTATGTCATACCACGAGATAATCGTAACACGTCATTAAGAGCATCCCATTCGTTTTTATATTGCCACATTCTAGTACCACCTAAGGCAGGACCTAAAGTTGTGTTGTGAATACCAATTATTGCTTTTAAACCAGTATCTTCGTCATTACAAAAAACGATTTGCTCGTGATTGTCAAAAGATAATTGACCAAATACAGGGTCATTCTTAAGGTCTTTAGTATCAATGATTTCTGATGTCATTCTAAATTGTTTTTAATTTGAGATTGTTTTGTAAATCTCAAAAATTCGAGCACAAAAGTACGAAATCGTTAAAACATAAGCAAAAAAAGTAGTCTTAATTGTGTTATGTTTAACAAAAGTCCTTTAAGAAGTTTAATTTTTTAATTAAAAGAATAAATAAACATTGAAATCATTACAATACCTTAATAAGTTTTTTTTAAAATATAAATGGAGGTTATTAATAGGCGTATTAATTACTGTTTTATCTAAGATTTTAACATTAAAAATTCCAAATTTTGTTAAAGATTCATTGAATGTGGTTGAAGATTATCAGTTGAAAAAAATAACTGATATTTCTGAAGTTAAAAGTATATTACTTAATAATATCTTACTAATTGTTGGTGTAACATTATTAGGAGGTTTTTTTACTTTTTTAATGAGGCAAACTATTATTGTAATGTCTCGTAAAATTGAATTTGATTTAAAGAACGAGATATATCAGCAATACCAACGTTTATCAATAGGTTTTTATAAAAAAAATAGAACTGGTGATTTAATGAACCGTATAAGTGAAGATGTGTCTAAAGTACGCATGTATTGTGGTCCTGCGATAATGTATTCGTTAAATATGATAATATCTTTTATTATCGGTTTTACACAAATGTATGCGATTTCACCAAAGCTTACTTTTTATACAATGATTCCTTTTCCTGTATTATCAATTTCAATATTTATATTGAGTAAACAGATTAATAAAAGAAGTACAATTGTTCAGCAATATTTATCTAAGTTAACTACATTTAATCAGGAATTCTTTTCTGGAATTAACGTTGTTAAATCTTATGCTATAGAATCTAATGTTATTAATTCTTTTGATGAAATATCTGATGCAAGTAAAGAGAAGAATATTAATTTATATAAAGTACAAGCATTATTTTTTCCTTTAATGATTTTATTGATAGGTATTAGTAATATTATAGTGTTATATATAGGAGGTAAGCAATTTATCGCTGGAGAAATTCAAATAGGTGCCATAGGTGCATTTGTAATGTATGTGAATATTCTTACATGGCCAGTAGCGGTTGTAGGATGGGTAACATCAATGGTACAGCAAGCTGAAGCATCTCAGTTAAGGATAAACGAATTTTTAAAGCAAGTACCACAAATAGATAACAAAACTAAAGCATCAACAAAAATTAAAGGAGAGATTGAATTTAAAAATGTTTCTTTAACTTATGAAGATACAAATATAAAAGCATTAGATAATATAAGTTTTAATGTTAAAAAAGGTGAAACATTAGCTATTTTAGGAAAAACAGGAAGCGGTAAATCAACAATCATTAATTTAATAGCACGTTTGTATGATGTAACCGAAGGGAGTGTTTTGATTGATAAACAAAACATTAAAAAAAGTAACTTATATGATATTAGAGATCAAATAGGATTTGTACCCCAAGACCCTTTTTTATTTTCAGATACAATAGAGAATAATATAAAGTTTGGTAAAGAGGATGCTACAGAAGAAGAAATTTTTGAAGCTGCTAAAAATGCAGTAATTCATGAAAATATAACTGGTTTTAAAGAAGGTTATAAAACAATATTAGGTGAAAGAGGAGTAACACTATCAGGAGGACAAAAACAAAGAACTTCTATTGCAAGAGCCATAATTAAAAACCCTGAAATATTAATATTTGATGATTGTTTGTCAGCGGTAGATACCGAAACAGAAGAGAAAATATTATCAAATTTAGAAAGAGTATCTAAAAATAAAACAACAATAATTATTAGTCATAGAGTTTCATCAGCAAAAAATGCAGATAAAATTCTAGTTTTAGAAGATGGAAATATAATTCAGCAAGGTGTTCATAATCAATTAATAAAAGAAAAAGGGTATTATAAAGAACTGTATGAACAGCAACTTTTAGAAAAAGAAATCTAGAGTTTCGTATTGTTAAGTCAATTATTTTGTTAGATTTGTTGAGCAAATTTAAGTAAATAACTATTATTTAATAACCGAATTATGGGAGAGAGAGTAGAACAAGAAGAGATTTTTTCTCAAGTTTTAAGAGCAGGAAGAAGAACGTATTTTTTTGACGTTAGATCTACAAAAGCTGACGATTATTACTTAACTGTAACAGAAAGTAAAAAATTTACGCATGATGATGGAACTTTTCATTATCAAAAGCATAAAATTTATTTATACAAAGAAGATTTTTCTGATTTTCAAGAAATGCTTACAAAAGCAACTGATTTTATTGTAAATGAAAAAGGTTCTGAAGTAATTAGTGAGCGTCATCAAAAAGATTACAAAAAAGAAGAAGCGTTAGAAGAAACTGTAAAAACTGAAAGTTTTACAGACGTTTCTTTCGAAGATATTTAGCAGAAGATTACTGTTAGCACGCCTTAAACACAAATTGAAAAATTTATGTTTAGTAGTGATTGCTTAAAAAAATCAATTCAAATTCAATTTACACTAAAAAACTGCCATAGATTTATAATCAGTGGTAGTTTTTGCTTTTAAAAAATACTTTTCATAGTATTTGTTTTAGCAACAGTCTCTTGCCATTCCATTTTAGGATTACTATCTTTTGTAATACCTCCGCCAACAAAAATAGTTGCAATATTTTTATCAATTTTCATACATCTAAGATTTACAAAAAGTTCAGAATTGTTATTTTGTAAGTTGATTTCTCCTAAAAATCCAGTATAAAATTCACGATCGTAATTTTCATTTTCTAGAATAAATTTTTTAGAATTTTGTAAAGGTAATCCGCAAACAGCTGGTGTTGGGTGAAGTGTTTTTATTAAAATAGAATTTTTAATATTTTTTTCTCCAGTAATAATAGAGCGTAAGTGTAGCAAATTACCAGCCTTAATAGTTTCTGTTTTATTGGTTTTTAGATTTTTGCAAACTTTTAATAATTTGTCAGTTATGTAATCTGTAACTAATTGCTGTTCCTCTATTTCTTTTGCTTTCCAAGAAATATTTGTTGTTTCTTTATTATATACTTGAGTTCCAGCTAAAGACATTGTTGTAAAATCATTGTTTTTAATCTTTACTAAAGTTTCGGGTGTAGCACCCAGCCATATTCCAACTTTTGGATGAAACCATATATAAACAAAGGCTGTAGGGTATTTTAATAATAGCTTTTTAAAGGTTTCAATAGTGTTAAGATTTGTGATGTCTACTTTTTCTTTTCTTGATAAAACTACTTTTTTAAATAGTTTTTTTTCTATTGCTTCAATTCCTTTTTCTACTAATTTAATGTGATTTTTTTCTGAAGTAAAATCAGTATTATAATCATTATTAATTACTAGTTTGTCTGATAAATTAATTTCTTCATCAATAAAATCAGATATATATTCAGGAATTAGAATAGCGGGTTTTACATCATTAAAAGGGGCGAAAATAAAACCACTTTCATTATATTCTTTAGAAGTATATAGATCTGTGTTTTTTTGAAAAAAACCTTTAACTTTTGTTGAGTTAGGTTTATTGTATACAACAAAAGGGAAGTTGTTTTTTAAAGCTTTTTCTATTTGTAAAAATATATTCAATCTAATTGTTTTAATAATTCTTTTTTAATTTTCTTAAAGTTACTCCATACTAAACCATGTCCAGTATTTTTTATTTTAATCAATTTAAATTGGTTTTTAGGAAATTGATTTTGTAAATAAATCGAATTCTCGATAGGGACAATCCAATCATTAGTTCCATGAATACTTGTAATTTTGTTTGGAGATTTTTTCCAGTTTTTTTCAAAACGTTGTAAATCTTCTTTATGAGTTAGTTTCTCTTTTGAAGCTTCTTTCCAAATATCAGGAATTAACCACCTAGTTAAACTGGATTTATATAAATTAATTGCCCAAGGCATTGGTTCTACTTTACTATAAACCGCAGGAGCAAGTAAGATGATTTTTTTTACTTTTTGTTTTGTAGCTAAAGCAATCGGACCTCCGTAAGAATATCCAATTATTAAAGTTTTATTAGGATTTATGTTTTTAATAATGCCAGCTAACATATCACGTTCAAAAGCTATACTTTCTTGTACAGAGTTTTCATCTTTAAAATTATAACCAATTCTGTCGTACGAAATCATATTAACTTTGCTTAAAAGTAAACTATCTTTCATATATTCTATAAAATCGGTAGAAGAGCCTATAGTTCCATGAACGAAAACTAAAGTAGGTAAAGTAGTGTCTTTTAAAACGGTTAGTTTTCTATACTTAAAACCTTTAAAAATTTCTTTACTAATAATAGGTTTTGTTGTTTTATTAAATTTTTTAAGAATTTCGGCATCGGGTTTAGGAGCCGTGAAACTTGAAAACAAATAATAAATAATTATTAACGCTATTAGAAATAAAAGACTGCTAATTTTTAAGATTCTCTTAAATAATTTCATATTATTTTTTATCTAAAATAATATTGGTAATCTTACATAATGAAATTAAATTATTTTGTTCGTCAACAATTCTAACTTCCCATAAATGCGTAGTTCTTCCTTTATGTATTGCTTTTGCTGTAGCAAAAATTTTCCCTTCTTTTTTGCTTTTTAAATGGTTAATGCTTAGTTCAATACCTTTAACAGATTTTGTATTGTCTTTCATAAAAAAAGCAGAAGCAGAACTACCAACAGTTTCAGCTAATGCAGCTGTTGCACCACCGTGTAATATACCGTAAGGTTGATATACTTTTGTATTTACAGGCATTTTAGCAGTTATAAAATCATCACCAATATCAGTAAACTCAATATTTAAAGTTTCCATTAAGGTGTTTTTATTGTAGCTGTTAAGAATATCAAGAGATTGTTGCTTATTCATTTTGTTAAAAATTATCATTCAAAAATACGTATTTTTGTAGCGACTAAAAATGATAGAATGTATAAAGTACGAGTAATATTAGATACGAAAGAAGATGTGATTAGAACTTTGTTGGTTGATGAAGTTAAATCATTAGAATACTTACATTTTGAAATCGCAAAATCATTTGGTTTTGATGGACAAGAAATGGCTTCTTTTTATCGTACTGATGAAGATTGGAATCAAGGAGAAGAAATTCCGTTATTTAATATGGCAGAAGCTGGTGAAGAAATTTCGATGGCTACTTGTAATATAAATGAAACATTACCTTTTGCCAATGATAAGTTAATTTATGTTTACGACTTTTTACAAATGTGGACTTTCTATGTAGAGGTTGTTGAAATTAACGATAAAGCTATTACTGAAGTAAAAACAGTTTTATCTGTAGGAGAAATTCCAGCAGAAGCTCCTGAAAAAGAATTTAAGGCAGAAAACCTTTTAGATGATTTAGATGATGAATTTAAAGATGATTTTCAAAGTTTAGACGATTTGGATTTTGATAACTACTAATATATGGCACAGTTTATAAAGTTATATAACGACAATCCGAGCGAAAAAGAGATTGCTAAAATTGTAAAAGTTTTACAAAACGGAGGTTTAGTAATTTACCCGACAGATACTGTATATGGTTTGGGATGCGATATAACGAACACAAAGGCTTTAGAGAAAGTAGCTAAAATAAAAGGAGTGAAGTTAGAAAAATCTAATTTTTCTTTTGTTTGTAATAATTTAAGTCACTTGTCAGATTATGTAAAGCAAATAGATACTGCTACTTATAAAATTTTAAAAAGAGCATTACCAGGACCATATACATTTATTTTACCAGGAAGTAATTCATTACCAAAAGTATTTAAAAAGCGAAAAACAGTAGGTATTCGTGTACCAGATAATAATATTGCAAGAACTATTGTAGAAGCTTTGGGCAATCCAATAGTTTCAACATCTATTCGTGATGAAGATGACGTAATAGAATATACTACAGATCCAGAATTAATTTTCGAAAAATGGCAAAATCTTGTTGATATTGTTGTTGATGGAGGTTTTGGAGACAACCACGCATCTACAGTAATCGATTTAACTGATGGTGAACCAGAAGTAATTCGTGAAGGAAAAGGGAGTTTAGATGTTTTGTAAGTAATATAAGTCAGATATAATTGAATTTGAAATACACCATATTAATATTTGCTGTTTTATTACAGGTCTCTTGTGATAAAAATAAAATAGAGGTTAAAAAATCTAATTTTATATTGAATAGAGATTTTAAAGATTTTAAGACTAAGATGACTGAATTAGATACTTTAAAAGTAGGAATGTTTATTGGAGCTTGCACTTACCATACATCAGAAAAACTTGTAATATCAAAGAGAAAAGACTCATTATTGATTCAGCCTTATTTTAAAAGAAGAGCATTCAGTAACGATAAGTATATAAAACAAAAAGCAATTTCAATCCACGAAAAA
>CAZCHR010000041.1:0-16306 GCA_964498665.1 uncultured Tenacibaculum sp.
ATATAGAATAAAGCTATTAAATTAAATAGAATGTGTAAAAAACTGGTATGTAAAAAACCATAGGTTATAATAGTCCATGGCTTTAATAAAAAATCATCAAAATTTGCAGGTAATGCAAACCATTCAACTAAAATATTATTATTTGTTTGAAATAAAAAACCAAAAGTATTGGTAATAAAAACTAATAAAAACACAGCTAAATTAGTGTAGATAAGTTGTTCTACGATACCTGCATTTTTAAAACGATATTTTAAATTTTGTAATATGTCCATTAATTTTATGATTTTATAAAACTTTGAAGCCAAGTATAAGCAGCAAACATTAGAATTGGTGCTATGAAAGTAAGGTTTAAAGTAAATATAAGGTTAATTGTACCTATGGTAAAAATAAGAATACCATACCATAAACCAATATTTTTTATAATATTAAGATTCTTTTGTAATGAATGTGTAATTGGAATAATTGAACAAAAAGAAGATATAGCAAAAAAGAGTATGGAGTAATTAGAGCTATATATATAGTAAATAATGGTTGATGATGCAGCAAGTGAAAATAGAGCAACAAATGCTACAGCTGAATTTTTTTCTTCTTTATTTAATAAATACTTACTATAAGTATTTGTAAGTAAGATAGCACTTGATACGGGAGTAATTATCCACGAACCTAATACGAATGTAAAATATAATAAAGCAAGTATAGGAATCAAAAAAGAAAAACCTAACTCTTGACTAATTTTTTCAGAAAATCTATATAAAATATAAATTCCAATAATGAAACCCCATTGATATTTTGAACTTTTATTTTGTATCCAAAAAGAATATTTTAAAAAAGAACGATAAATTAGATTCTTTGCTTTTATAGATTCAAGCATTCCTTCTTTTGCATATTCATCATTAGGATCTTTTTGTAATGCTTCTTTAAAATGTATGTTAGCTTTTTTATGGTCACCTAATTCTAAATTTGTCCAGCCAGCGTTTGCGTGAGTAAAATAATTTTCAGGATTATCTTCTAAAGTATTTTGTAGTGTTTCAAAAGCTTCTTCCTTTCTTTTTAGTTTAGTTAATGCTTTTGTTCTAGAATTAAGACATATTGAGTTTTTTGGATCAATATTTAATCCTTCATTAGCAGTTTCTAAAGCTTGATTAAATTGTTTTTTTGTTAACTCTATTAAAGATTTATAACCAAAATAAGTTGCTTCATATGGTGCTAGTGTAATAGCGTCAACGATGTGTTTGTAAGAAAGATCAATTTTTTTAGTTGAATAAAAATAAATAGAAAGTAAGTAATGAGCTTCATCACTTTCAGGATACTCTCCGAGGAGAGATTGAGCTGTTTCTTTTAAAGAATTTAATTGGTTTAATTGATAAAAGCATAAAGCTAAATAATACTTAGAATAAAAATCATTAGGATTTCCCATTAAAGATTCTTTAAATGATTTTAAAGCATCGTTATATCTATTTAAATTATATAATTGTATACCTCTATTATAATTGTTATTCATCACCTATTTTTTTATATTTAGATAAGTAAGAATATCATCATATAAACCTGAATCATTAGAATATAAAGCGTAGTTTTTTGCAGAATTAAACCATTCTTTGGTAGTAGGTTTGTGCTTTTTTATAGCTTTTGTTATACTATTCATAGTAATAGCTTCAAGTTCGCCTGTTTTAAAAGATTTTTGTAATTTATCTTCTATAGCTATATCAATTACAGCTTGAATATCTGCTCCAGAGAATCTATTAGATATTTTAGATAATTTATTTGAATCTATCTTTTCTACAGGTTTATTTTTAAGTGATAATTCAAAAATTTCTTTCCTAGCGTTTTCATCAGGTGGAGAAACAAAAATAATTCTATCAAATCTACCAGGGCGTCTAAACGCTGGATCAAGGTACCAAGGAGTATTTGTTGCTCCTAAAATTAATATGCCATCATTATTAGAATTGATACCATCAAGTTCAGCTAAAAATTGATTTATAACAGTTCTACTACCACTTTTACTTATATCACTTCGGTTAGCACCTAAAGCATCTATTTCATCAATAAAGATAACACATGGAGTATTTTCCCTGGCAGTTTCAAATATTTCATGAAGATTTTTTTCACTACTACCAATCCACATGTCTAATATATCATTAATACCTATGTTAATAAAGTTAGCATTGATTTCTCCAGCAGTAGCTCTAGCAATATGAGTTTTTCCACAACCTGGAGGGCCATATAATAATATACCTCCTCCAATTTTTTTTCCATATGCCTTGTAGAGTTCTGGATGTTTTAGAGGTTGTATAATTTTTAAAGAAATTTCATTCTTTATATCTTGCATCCCTCCAATATTACCAAAATTAATTTTAGGTTTTTCTATAGATTTAACTGCATCTTCGTCTATTTCTTCAGAAACATTAGTAAGATTTAATCTTAAAGATTTATCGAATTCATAATTTATATATTGAGGGTTTATTTCCAAAATATTTTTGTAAACTTCTTGTGCTTCTGTTAATTCATTTAATTTTATTAAAACTTTACAATGAAGTTCTAAAACAGCTAGATTATCTGGTGTGTATGGTAATAGATCTTCAATAATTACTTGGGCAGCTTCACTTTTATTAGAAGCATAATATACATTAGCTAAAGCTTCTTTGGCTTTAATGTTTTTGTTGTCAATTCGTAGTATTTCTATATACTGTTCTTCAGCATTTTTTAAATCAAAAATAGCCTCATAGCATTTTCCTAACCTAATTTTAAGAGGTACATTGTTAGGAGATAGTTTTAAAGCTTCTTTTAAATCTTCAATTAATTCTTTATACATAATTTTAATTTTTCCAGTTTCTAGCAATTATAAAACCTACAATTGCTCCACCAACATGAGCAAATCTTGCAACATTATCACCTGGCATACTAAAAACACCTAAAAATAAGTCGGATATAAAAAGAGATATTACAAAAACTTTTTGAGCTATAGGAAAAGGGATCGGGAAAATTAAAGTTTTTACATTAGGGAAGTATACTGCAGAAGCAGCTAAAACCCCAAATACAGCTCCAGAGGCTCCTAAAGTAGGAGTGTTAAATATGGTAACTATTTTCTCAAATTGCTCTTGTGCAATAGCATTTACAATCCTTAAATCATTAGTTTGTCGGGCTTCTAAAATGTTAATTATTTCAGTACTATTTAATCCTGAATTTGTGAAAATTTGATAAATATTATTAAATTGAAAATAATTTATACCTACGTGAATTAAAGCAGCTCCTATACCAGCTGAAAAATAAAGGAATAAAAAACGATTAGTACCTAATAGTTGCTCAATTACGCCTCCAAACATCCAAAGTGCTAGCATGTTAAAAAGCAAATGTCCAGTACTTCCATGTATAAACATGTATGTAAAGAATTGCCAAAAACCAAAATTTTCATTTAAAGGAAAGTGTAAGTCAGTAATATTTGTTAAGTCAATATTCAACAACATAGGAGCAATAAACATCAAGGTGTTTATTATAATTATATGTTTTATAGCTTCGGTTAATTTAGGTATCATAAAATAAGTTTCAACTATTTATTAAAAATGGAATCAATTTCATTTAAAGTTAATGTTTTAAACGTTGGTTTTCCAAAGGGTGATGTGTTTGGTTCTTTGCAAGAAAATAAATCATTTACTAAATTCTCTTGTTCTTTTACAGATAATACTGTTCCTGTTTTTATTGCTAACGATTTTGCAAAAGATTTTGCCATTACATCAAAATGACTAAAACTAGCATCTGGTACTTCTAATTTAATATCGTCTAATAACTGTTCTAAAACTAAAGTGATTTTACTTTCAGTAATAGAAGTAGGAATTCCACCAATAATTACACTTTCTTTTGTAAACTGATCAAACATAAAACCAGCACTTTCTAAATCTGATTTTATCGTATAAATCATTTCAATATCAGCAGAAGAAAAAGAAATACTTACAGGAAATAATAACTGCTGACTACTTGCTTCTTTTACTGTAATGTTTTCTAAAAATTCTTCATACAATACACGTTGATGCGCTAATGATTGATTAATTAAAACTACACCAGATTTTATAGAACTTAATAAATATTTTTTCTGAATCTGAAAAGTTTTACCTGTTTCGGTTTCTTGTTGAGATTCGAAAAGTTGTTCTTGTTGTATTGAAGGTGTAGAATCTATATTTGTATATAAAGCTTCCCAATTACCTGTGTCTTTTTTAAAATTAGATTGATAAGTGGTAGAATTACTTTTTGGAGTTGAAATCGTTTCCGATTGATAATTTGTTTCTGTTTTAAAAGGATTAAAAGTAGGGTCTACAGTAATTGGTGGAACAGAAGATGAACTAGTTTTTTTATTATAATTATAAGGTGTATCTAATGTTGCATCTCTATCAAAATCTAAAACAGGAGCTACGTTGTATTGCCCTAAACTATGCTTTACAGTAGCACGTAAAATTGCATATAAAGCTTTTTCATTATCAAACTTTATTTCAGTTTTCGTTGGATGAATATTAATATCAATACTATTTGGTGGAACATCTAAATACAAAAAGTACGAAGGATGCGATCCATGTTCTAATAAACCTTCAAAAGCATTTACAACTGCATGGTTTAAATACGAACTTTTAATAAAACGATTGTTTACAAAAAAGAATTGTTCTCCTCGTTTTTTCTTAGAGAACTCAGGTTTAGCAACAAATCCGTTTACAGTAATGATATCTGTTTGTTCAGAAATCGGAACTAATTTTTCGTTCATTTTAGCTCCGAAAATTGCTACTATTCTTTTACGAAGGTTGCTCTTTTTTAAATGATAAACTTCATTGTTATTATGATGTAATAAAAAAGAAATATCAGGATGAGCTAAAGCAACTCGTTGAAATTCATCCACAATATGACGAGTTTCAATCGTGTCAGATTTTAAAAAGTTACGACGAGCAGGAATATTATAAAACAAATTTTTAACAGCAATACTTGTTCCTTTTGCTGTTGATACAGTTTCTTGAGAAACAATTTTACTTCCTTCTATTTTTATTTGCGAACCAAGCTCTTCGTTTTCTTGTTTGGTTTTTAGTTCAACATGCGCAATTGCAGCTATCGATGCTAAAGCTTCACCACGAAAACCTTTGGTGTTTAAATTAAATAAATCTTGGGCATCTTTTATTTTAGAAGTAGCATGACGTTCAAAACTTAAACGAGCATCGGTAACACTCATACCTTTACCATCGTCAATTACCTGAATTAAAGTTTTACCAGCATCTTTTAATAAAAGTTTAATAGATGTAGCGCCAGCATCAATAGAATTTTCAATTAACTCTTTAACTACCGAAGCAGGACGTTGTACTACTTCTCCTGCAGCTATTTGATTCGCAACATGATCAGGAAGTAATTGTATTATATCTGACATTAATTGTTTTTTGATAAAAATATTGAAAGATCAAAATCGATAATAAATAAAAAAAGTAAAATCAAAATAATTGTAATTATAACAATTGTTTTATTAATACCACCGTTTTCAGAATTTTTAAATTCCTCAATAGCAGCTGTAAATTTACCTTTTAACCCTTTGTTTTTTCCAACAGTGGTTCTAAAATCATCAAATTTATGTTTTAGTTCATACGGATTCCCTTCGCCTTTATAGTAACGAGGTTTGTAATCGAATTTTTTATTTTCTCTCTTTATAAATCCCATAAATAGTGCTTCTTTTGAATGCTATAGTGCAACAAAAATCGCACCAAATTCAGACGAGTTTCAAAGTTACTGAATTATCGAGAGGCGGTCAAAAATTATCGCTAAATTAAAGTTAAAAAAAGCGCCAAAACAAATCTTGTTTTGGCGCTTTTTTTAATGTTTTTAAATAAAAATTAAAACCCTAATGAGTTGGAAGGTTTGTCTAAATTTTTTATAGCAGCCATTTTTATAGCAGCTATTGCGCATTCAATACCCTTGTTTCCAAGTTTACCACCAGAACGATCTATAGATTGTTGTTTGGTATTGTCGGTTAATACACAGAATACTACAGGAACATCATATTTAATGTTTAAATCTACAATTCCTTGTGTAACACCATCACAAACAAAATCGAAATGTTTAGTTTCTCCTTGAATTACATTTCCTATGGCAATAACAGCATCTACTTTTTGAGTTTCAATCATTTTTTTACATCCGTAAACTAATTCAAAACTACCAGGTACATTCCAAGAAACAATATTACTTTCTTGTGTTCCACAGTCTAAAAGTGCTTCTATAGCACCTTTATGCATGTTGCCTGTAATTTCAGGATTCCATTCTGAAACAACAATCCCAAATCGAAAAGATTTCGCATTTGGGATTGAAGCTTTATCGTAATAAGATAAATTTGTTGTTGCCATTATTGAGCATATTTTGCGCTATTGATATATTTTTCAATATCTCTACCTTGATCGGTATTAGCATATTTTGTCTTAATGGTTGTATATAATTTTTCAGCAATACTGTATTTTTTTAACTCCATTGCAGTTTGTGCTGCTTTGAATAAAAATAAAGGTGAAGTAAACTGATTGTCTTGCTTGTTAGCAGCTTTTTCATAATATTCTAAAGCATCTTCTGGTTGATTAATATCAGCAAAAGCATCACCAATAGCACCTAAAGCAGTAGGTCCTAGTAATTTATCATCAGAGTTAAAATCACTTAAATAATCAATAGCTTTTTCATATTTCTTCATTTTTAAATAAGAAACACCAGCATAGTAGTTTGCTAAATTACCAGCTTTTGTACCGCTAAATTGTGCAGCAATATCTATAAAACCATATTTACCATCACCACCTTCTAAACCTAAAGTGTATAAAGAATCAGCAGCAACACCGGCAGATGTAGCAGCTTTATCAAAAAATGATCTTGGGTAAGCTAATTCGTTAGAAGCTTCTCTTTGAGTTGGTTCTGCTACGAATTTATTGTAAGCTAAGTACGCTAAAATTAAAGCTGCAATAGTTACCAATCCGTAAAATAATGGTTTGCTGTTTTTCTCAATCCATTCTTCAGATTTGTTTGCAGTATCGTCTAAAGTATTAAATACTTCAGCAGTAGTACTTTGAGTTTCGTCAAAAGTTTCTTCTACCTCTTTTGCAACCTTTTCTTTCTTAGGTTTGTAACCTCTTTTCTTGTATGTAGCCATAATTGCTTAAAAATTAGTGGCGACAAAAATAGTTTTTTTAATTGGATTTTAAAAGCCGATTATTAGTAAAATTTTCGATAATTTGCGCTTTCTTTTCTGAAATAATTTTCATTCATGTATTTGCAAAAAATATCACTGGTAAATTTTAAGAACATCGAAACACAATCTTTTGATTTTCAAAAGAAAATAAATTGTTTTGTCGGAAATAACGGAGTTGGTAAAACAAATGTGTTAGATGCAATTTATTATTTATCGTTTGCAAAAAGTTACTTTAATTCTATTGCAGGACAGAATATTCGTCATGGCGAAGAGTTTTTTATGATTGAAGGTGATTATCTTTTGAATGATAGAAATGAAAAAATTCTTTGCTCTTTAAAACGCGGGCAAAAAAAGGTGTTAAAGCGAAACGGAAAAGCGTATGACAAGTTCTCAGAACATATTGGTCAGCTACCATTGGTAATTATTTCGCCTGCTGATAGAAACTTGATAGTTGAAGGAAGTGATACTCGAAGAAAATTTATTGACGGTGTTATATCTCAGCAAGATAAAAAGTATTTACAAGGGTTAATTTCATATAATAAAATTCTAAGTCAGCGTAATGCGTTATTAAAATATTTCGCTGCAAATAGAACTTTTGATGCTTTAAATTTAAAAGTATATGATGAGCAATTAGTTGAATATGGAACCGTTATTTATAATAAACGCAAAGCTTTTTTAGAAGAGTTTGTGCCTATTTTTAATGAGAAACATCAAATTATTTCTGGAGCTAAAGAAGAGGTTAATCTGCGCTATAAGAGTCAACTTCATGATGTTGCTTTTGAGACTCTATTAGTTAATAGTATAGAGAAAGATAGAATGCTGCAATACACGTCTTCTGGGGTTCATAAAGATGATTTGAATTTTGAGATAGGAGAGTACCCTATTAAAAAGTTTGGATCTCAAGGACAACAGAAATCATATTTAATAGCATTAAAATTAGCGCAGTTTGAGTTTATTAAAAAGCAATCGAATGTAACTCCGATTTTATTATTAGATGATATTTTTGATAAGCTAGATGAAAATCGTGTTTCACAAATTATTGATTTAGTAAATAAAGATGAGTTCGGACAGATTTTTATAACAGATACTCATTTTGATAGAACGGAAAGTGTTATTAAAAATAGTAATCAAGAATATCAAATTTTTAAGTTATAAAAGCCGTCATTACGAGAAAGAATTACGAAGTAATCTCTATGTTAATAAGTAGATTGCTTCATTTTATTCGCAATGACAGAAAAGTTTAGGAAGATGGCAAAAAGAGAAAACGATAGTTTTTCAATTAAAGATTTATTAGGTAGCTACATAAAAGAAGGTGGCTTAAATAAAGGATTTCAAAAAATTCATATAGAAGAAGCTTGGGAAAAGATGATGGGTCCTGGAGTTGTTTCTTATACACAAGAAGTTAAAATACAGAATAAAACGCTAATTGTACGTTTATCTTCTTCGGCTTTAAGAGAACAGTTAAGCTATGGTAAAGAGAAAATTATTCGAATGATTAATGAAGAAATGGGAGAGGAGCTAGTAAAGAAGTTGATGTTGGTGTAGTTTTTAAGTTGCCTAAAAAAGCAATGAATTATATATGTTATTGTATACTGGCTTTTAAATTTTTCTCAAATGCGTCCTTATTTTTCCTATTTCTACCAAATGAAAAATTTGACCACCAATTATTCGGATTTTCTATACTATTCATCAAAATAAAATTTTTGTTTTTCACAATAGTAACTTTCTCTCCAAATCCAATTAAACTTGATTCAGACAGTCCTTGATAACAGTTTTCATTTTGTGTTATTTTATTCCAATTAAGTTCTTTAGAAGTCAATTTAATTACTCTGTTAAATTTTTCATTGTCAATTTCTATATTATATTCCTTGAATCCGAGATTTTTATATTTTTTTATAAAAATTCCAATTGAAATAACTAATAATAGTAAAGGGAGTTCAATTCCTTCTATTACTCTTTCAAGTTTTTCTTTTTCTCCGTTAAAAAAGTATAAAGTTAAAAAATATCCATTGATAATTGGAATAATAGAAATTCCTATTCCAGCTGAATAATGGAGAAAATACTCGCTCAACGACAAGTTTAATCTTTTTCTCTCTATAACTTTTTTTATATCTTTTTCTTTCAGCATTCTGTTTGCTTATCTACAACTTATTTAGGAATATAAATCAGTTTTAATGATTTATATTCAACGTTAGCAAAATTATTAGAAATAAATTTAAGAATCAAATTAGACCTTAAAAACAAAAAAACTCGTTACAGTTAAGTAACGAGTTTTTATATATGTTAAGAAGTTGTTTTCTTAGAACATTTCTCTACCAGAAAAATGGAAAGCACCTTCGATAGCAGCATTCTCATCAGAATCAGAACCGTGTACAGCATTTTCTCCGATAGAAGTTGCGTACATTTTACGAATAGTTCCTTCAGCAGCTTCAGCTGGGTTAGTAGCACCAATTAAAGTTCTAAAATCTTCAACAGCGTTATCTTTTTCTAAGATAGCAGCAATGATTGGTCCACGAGTCATAAACTCAACTAATTCATCAAAGAAAGGGCGCTCACTGTGTACAGCATAAAAAGCTTCAGCATCACGCTTTGTCATTTGAGTTTTCTTCATTGCTACGATTCTAAAACCTGCAGCATTAATTTTTTCTAAAATAGCACCAGTGTGTCCGTTTTCAACACCATCTGGCTTAATCATTGTAAAAGTTCTATTTGTCGCCATTATTATAAGTTTCTATAAATAAGTAAATAAAAAATGTAAGTGCGAACTTCGCACAAATCGTGCGCGAAATTACATAAAATTTTTAATTTAATTGTATATTCGCCACTTATGATTTTAAAACAATTTAAAGAACTACAAGAATTCTTATCGCAACCAAAAAATATTGTGATAATTGGTCATAGAAATCCTGATGGCGATGCTATTGGCTCAACTTTAGGGTTAAAGCATTATTTTGATAAAAAAGGACATACTGTACAGGTGTTAATGCCAAATGAATATCCAGATTTTTTACATTGGATTCCTGGTTCAGAAACAGTATATCGTTTCGATCGTCAAAATAAGCAAAGTGTTCGTTCGTTAAAAAATTCAGAAATTGTATTTCTTTTAGATTTTAATGCATTGCATAGAGTAGGGGCAGATATGCAGAATACATTAGAAAAATATGAAAATGAGTTTGCGTTGATAGATCATCATCAACAACCAGATGATTTTAAATATATGTATTCAGATACAACAATGTCATCAACATGTCAAATGGTATATAATTTTATTGAAATGATGGGTGATGTTGATATGATTGATAAAAACATCGCTACTTGTTTGTATACAGGTATTATGACCGATACTGGTTCGTTTCGTTTTAGATCTACAACAAGTACTACGCATCGAATCATTGCTGATTTAATTGATAAAGGAGCAGAAAATGATAGAATACATAGCAATGTGCTTGATGCAAACTCATATAGCAGGTTATTGTTATTAGGGCAGGCTTTAAGTAATATGAAGTTGTTGCCAGAGTATAAAACAGCATTTATAACGTTAACTGAAGAAGAGAAAAAACGTTTTAATTATGAAAAAGGAGACACTGAAGGTGTTGTAAATTATGCTTTGTCTTTAAAAGGGATTGTCTTTGCAGCTATTTTTATTGAAGATGTAGAGCAGAAAATTATAAAAATGTCACTACGAAGTAAAGGAAGCTTTTCAGTAAATAAATTTGCAAGAAACTATTTTAACGGAGGTGGACATGATAATGCTGCAGGAGGTAAAAGTTTGGAATCGATGGAAGATACGATTATCAAGTTTAAATCGTTATTGCCTAAGTATCAAAAAGATTTAGAGTTGTCTTATGAGGTTTAAAATTTTATTTTTCTTTTTAGTAGTTGTATCTGTAATTTCGTGTAAAGATATTGAGGCTAGAAGACCTAAAAAACAAGGTGCAACGAATTTTTATAAAGAAGTAATAGCTAAAAATAAAAAGTTAAATGCTTTAGAAAAAAAATATCTAGAAAAAATAATATCCTTAGATACAATTAACAAGTATCAAACATCAACAAATGGTTTTTGGTTTACATACAATAAAAAAGATACTATAAATTCTAGTAAACCTAAATTTGAAGATTTGGTTCAGATTAAATATAATATTACTGATATTAAAGGTAATATGATTTATAATGATAAGGAAAAGGTTTACAAAATAGATAAAGAAGATTTTATTCCAGCTTTACAAGACGGAATAAAGTTGATGAAGAAGGGAGAAACTATTACATTTGTCATTCCATCCTATAGAGCTTATGGTGTTTTAGGAGATGGAGATAAAATAGGTGTTAATCAGCCAATAATAAGTAAAGTAACATTAATAGATATAAAATCAAATAATTAAAAATGAAATTAACTAAAATTTTAGCAGTTGCAGTTGTAGGTTTATCAATTGTGTCATGTGGTGATAAAGGATTTAAAACTAAAAGTTCATTAGCTACTGAAGTAGATTCTATAAGTTATGCTATTGGATTAGATATGGCGAATAAAATTAAAATGAATTTTGATGAAATGGATCAAGATTTATTTGTTCAAGGTTTTAAAAACGGGATGGACTCTACCAACCTTTTAGTTGAATCAAAAGATATAAATAATATTTTAAGAACATTTTTTCAGAAAAAGCAACAAGAAAAAATGAAAGAACAACAAGCTGCTCAAGCAAAGAAAGCTGAAGTTGAATTTGGTGATATTAAAAAAGCAGGAGAAAAGTTTTTAGAAGAAAATAGAACTAAAGCAGGTGTTAAAACTACCGCAAGTGGATTACAATATATTGTTTTAAAAGAAGGAAAAGGAACTGCACCATCTGGAAATCAAAAGGTAAAAGTTTTATATGAAGGTAAATTGATTGATGGAGAAACAATTTTTGATAAAAACTTAAATAGAGATCAACCATCTGAGTTTGGAATTACGCAAGTAATTAAAGGATGGACAGAAGGTTTACAGTTAATGAAACCTGGAGCAAAATATAAGTTTTTTATCCCTCAAGAATTAGCTTACGGAGCTCAGCAAAGAGGTAAAGATATTAAACCTTTTTCAGCTTTAGTTTTTGAGGTTGAGTTATTAGAAGTTGTTCAGCCTTTAGGTAACGGGCATTCAAAAGGTGATGGTCACGCAAACCACTAAGTCAATAAATAAAATTAATAAAAACATCAACATTAAAAAGTTGATGTTTTTTGTTTAAAATCAATAAAAAAATGAAAACACTTAAATATTTATTAATAGTAGTTGTTTTAGCTTCGTGTAAATCTGTTAAATATCCAGATTTAGAAAACGGATTATATGCAGATGTTCAAACAAATAAAGGTGATATTTTAATAAAGTTGCATAAAGATGTAATGCCAATGACTGTTGCTAACTTTGTGTCATTAGCTGAAGGTGATAATCCTAAAGTATCAGATTCATTAAAAGGAAAGCCTTATTATGATAAAACTAAATTTCATAGAGTAATTAAAGATTTTATGATTCAAGGTGGTGATATTACTGGTACGGGTAGAGGAAACGCTGGTTATAGATTTGCAGACGAATTTCCTTTAAATGAAGAGGGTAAATTAGTGTTTTCTCATGATGGCCCAGGTGTATTGTCTATGGCAAATTCTGGTCCTGAAACCAATTCTAGTCAATTTTTTATAACACATAAAGAAACGCCATGGTTAAATGGTAAGCATTCTGTTTTCGGTCGTGTTTTAAAAGGACAAAAAATAGTAGATACAATTGCACAAAACGATTTTATAAATCGTGTAGATATAATAAGAGTAGGTGATGAAGCTAAAAAGTTTGATGCTCCGAAAGTATTTGAGAATGAGTTGGCTAATGTGGAGAGTAAAAGAGAAGAGATAAAAAGAGTTTTAGAGAATAAAAAAAGAAAGTTTCAAGAAGAAATGGGACTGTATAGCGCAACACCAACTGATTCTGGTCTTAAGATTTTTAAGCAAGTAAAAAATCCTTCAGGTAAAAAAGTTGTAGCTCATAAGCCAACATCAATTCATTATACTATTTATTTAGCAGATGGTAAAAAAATTCAATCATCAAAAGATAAGGGAGACGTTTTTACTTTCCAATTAGATGATGCTTCTAAACCGATGATTCCAGGAGTAAAAGAAGGAGCTTTGGCTTTAAGAGAAGGAGAGAAAGCAAGATTGTTTATACCTTATTATTTAGCTTATGGAGAGCAAGCTGTGGGACCTTTTCCTGCAAAATCAGATGTTGTTTTTGAAATTGAAATTTTAAAAGTGGGTAAATAATTTTGATAGATTCTATTATAAAGAAAGATCAGCAGCTTCTTATATTTTTAAATAATTTAGGAAATGAGCAATGGGATGGATTTTGGTTAACAATAACAAATCAATTTTCATGGACACCTCTGTTTATTTTTATTATTTATATAATTTTTAAGAAATTTGGATGGAAAAAAGGTGTTTTTACAATTTTATTTATGGTTGTTTTAATTGCTTTTTCAGATCAGTTTACAAATTTAATTAAGAATGTAACTGAAAGAATTAGACCGTCTAATTCAGAGCATTTAAAAGGTTATTTAAGAACATTTTCCTATAGAGCTAGAGGCTATAGCTTTTGGTCTGGTCATGCTTTTCTTTCGTCATCTACAACTATGTTTTTAATATTAATCTTAAGAAGTAATTTTAAGAAAATATATTTTTTGATATTGTTTCCGTTGCTATTTGGTTATAGTCGTCTTTATTTAGGGGTGCATTTCCCGATTGATGTAACAACAGGTTTTGTTTTAGGGAGTTTATCAGGAGCTTTATTTTATTCTTTATATACCTTTTTAGAACTTAAAGTTCTTATTAAGAATTAAAAGTATCGATAGCTTAAAATATAAAAGGTGTTACATCATGTATCACCTTTTTTTTGTTTTATATAGTTAGGTAGATTATAAAATAGAAAAAAGCCGAAAACAATTGTTTCGGCTTTTAGAGCGAAAGACCAGGTTCGAACTGGCGACATTCAGCTTGGAAGGCTGACGCTCTACCAACTGAGCTACTTTCGCATTGGTAAATAAAGATTTTAAAGTCTATCTTTTAAAGACTATGAGCGAAAGACCAGGTTCGAACTGGCGACATTCAGCTTGGAAGGCTGACGCTCTACCAACTGAGCTACTTTCGCATTGGTAAATAAAGATTTTAAAGTCTATCTTTTAAAGACTATGAGCGAAAGACCAGGTTCGAACTGGCGACATTCAGCTTGGAAGGCTGACGCTCTACCAACTGAGCTACTTTCGCATTGGTAAAGTTTATATAAATTATTTACTATACTTCATTAAAAATTTATTTTAGTAAAGCGGTTGCAAATATAGAATAGTTTATAGGATTTACAATGGTTTTTTTAAGAAAATTAGTAAAATTTTTGATCATCTCTTATAACTTTCACAAAATGAAACCCATAGATTTCAAATCTTTCATTATAATAAAACTTATGAGATTTTGTATTGCCAGTATAAGTGTTTAATTCAACAGCTTCGTATCCTTTAGACTTTGTATATTCATAAATCCAGTTAAAAAACTGTTTTCCAATATTTTTACCACGATAGGTATTATCAATAATTACATGATCAGGTTCTACGCTTCTTCCAGAATAATGACGAACACTATACCAAAGTCCTGAAATACCAATTAATTTATCATTATCAAATACGCCAACACATTCATAATTATTATAAGTAGCCATTTCTAAAACTCTTTCTTTTAAGATGTCATGAGGAGTT
The DNA here is from genome assembly GCA_964498665.1 of uncultured Tenacibaculum sp. Classification (GTDB taxonomy): domain Bacteria; phylum Bacteroidota; class Bacteroidia; order Flavobacteriales; family Flavobacteriaceae; genus Polaribacter. The sequence continues at coordinate 14,935 of CAZCHR010000041.1, forward strand.
GTAGTGTTTGCTTTATATAAGAGAGGAAGAATAGAAAGTATTTCGTCTTTATTTATTGGTTTGAAATTCAAATTCATTTATTAATTTTTTATTGAATATTAGCGGAGTATCAATTATCTTTTTTTTCTTTAAATAATCAGTTAGCCAAAAAGCAATAAACAAAGCCATAATTGATATTATATATCCTTTAAATTCAAACATTTTTCAAATATAATAAAGATATTGAAAAGGAAATAAAATAGTAACTTACAAAGTGTAATTCCGTTGTGTTTAAATCGACGAACAAAATTTAAAATTAACATCATGAAAATTAAAATATTGCTAACACTAAGTTTATTTTTTGTAGCTAACTTAATTATAAAAGCTCAAAATACAGAAGTTAAAATTACATCACAGAAAGTAACAGACAATATATACATGCTTCAAGGTCAGGGAGGAAATATTGGAGTATTTGTAGGTGACGATGGAGTTTTTATGATTGATGATCAGTTTGCTCCATTAAGTAAAAAAATAATTGATAAGATTAAAGAAATTACGGATAAACCTTTAAGTTATTTGATTAATACACATTGGCATGGAGATCATACAGGAGGAAATGAGAATATGAAAAAAGAAGGTTTTTTAATTGTATCTCATGAAAACGTTCGTAAAAGAATGAGTACAGATCAGTTAGTAAGAGGAAGAAGGAAGAAGGCATCACCGAAAAAAGCTTTGCCAGTAATAACTTTTACCGATGATATGATGTTTCATATAAATAAAGAAGATGTTTTAGTTTCAGACGTTCATAATGCTCATACCGATGGAGATTCACATATTTATTTTACAAAAAACAATGTGATACATATGGGTGATACTTATTTTCAAGGAAAGTTTCCATTTATAGATTTAGAAAGTGGAGGTAGCATTGATGGATATATAGCGTCATTAGATAAAGTTTTAATGATTGCTGATGACAAAACTAAAATTATACCTGGACATAGAAGTTTATCTAATAAAGAAGAACTAAAGATTTATAAAAAAATGTTAGTTACTTTACGAGATAGAGTTCAAAAAGCTATACATTCAGGAAAAACTTTAGGAGAGGTTACTAACGATAGTAGTATAACAAAAGAGTATAAAAATGAATATGGAGGTTGGTTTATTTCAGCAAAAGAAATGAGAACAACTATTTATATGAGTTTAAAAAATAATAAGTGATAAAAGTAGAAGGAATAACAGCAGTAGCTACATATAAAATAAGATTTGAAGTTTTACGAAAAGGTATTGATTTACCATACAAATTTGATGGAGATTTTGATGAAGAAACTTTTCATTTAGGAACCTGAGTTCGATTAATATTTAGATAAAATATAGTAGTAAAAAAGACAGATTT
>CAZCHR010000042.1:0-16207 GCA_964498665.1 uncultured Tenacibaculum sp.
TTGATTTTCATTGAAATTTATCTTGGTTGGAAAGACAGAAAACAAAATCATGATTTAAAAGACTCAACAATAAATATTGCTTCTGGTTTGGTGTTTTTTGCAATTTCTTTAATAACTAAATCAGTAAAATTAATCTTGTTTTTTTATATCTATGATCATTTTAGATTATTTACCATTAGTTATGAAAATTGGACATCTTGGTTAGTACTTTTCTTGTTAGATGATTTTACATTTTATTGGGGGCATAGAATTGCCCATACTGTATCATTTTACTGGGCAAGCCATGTTGTACATCATTCATCTGAACGATTTAATTTTTCTACAGCTTTAAGAAAAACTTGGACGTACGATGTAACTGGTCATTTTTTATTCTGGATTTGGTTACCAATACTAGGTTTTCATCCTTTGCAATTATTTGCGGTAAAAACATTAAATTTTATTTACCAATATTGGATTCATACTGAGAAAATAAAAAAGCTACCTAAATGGTTTGAATTTATTTTTAACACACCTTCTCATCACAGAGTTCACCATGGTTCTGATTTAAAATATCTGGATAAAAACTATGCAGGTGTTTTAATTATTTGGGATCGACTTTTTGGTACTTTTCAACAAGAAGAAGAAACTCCAACATACGGATTAACCTCTAATATTAAAACTCATAACATATTTAATGTAGAGTTTCACGAATGGGAAAGTATGTTTGCAAGAGTTTTTAAAAGTGGTAGTTTTTTAAATGGAATTAAATATCTAGTAAAGCCTCTTGGATGGAGTCATGACAAGAGTACATTGACTACTAACGAATTGAGAAAAAGAAATAAAACTAAAGTTCTACAGAAGGATCCCAAAAAACGTTTTCTAAATCTTGTATTTGATTATCAATTACAACGATTCCTTCGCTTTCTAAAAGTTGTTGCATTAAATTAGTTCCATCGAAATGATGCTTACCTGTTAAAACTCCTTTTCTGTTTACCACTCTATGCGCAGGAACATCTTTATCTCCTGAATTATTCATTGCCCAACCAACCATTCTTGCTGAACGAGCTGCACCTAAATATTTGGCAATAGCACCATAACTAGTAACTCTTCCTACAGGAATTAAACGAGCTACTTTATATGATCTTTCAAAAAAATTTACATCTTTACTCATAAAGTAAAGGTAAAATTAATATTTAAGTTTAAAACGTATATAAGTTATCGCTTTACCAACATTTAAGTATTGCTTTTCATAAAAAGTTTGCGTCGAAGTAACTTCTTCTGGAGCTCCTTCGTTTTTATACACATTATGATTCGCGTGTAAAATTTCATGACCTTCACCATGTAATAAACCTAAAGTATAACCATGCATAAATTCACTATCAGTTTTAAGGTTCATAACACCGTCTTCTTTTAAAATAGTATAATATCTTTTTAAGAAAGTGGCATTGGTCATTCTATGTTTTGTACGTTGGTATTTTATTTGTGGATCTGGAAAAGTAATCCATATTTCATCCACTTCATTTTCAGCAAAAATATAATCTACTAACTCTATTTGAGTTCTAATAAAGGCAACATTTTGCATATCGTTTTCGATAGCAGTTTTAGCTCCTCTCCAAAAACGAGCACCTTTAATATCTATTCCAATAAAGTTTTTATTTGGATTTTTTTCTGCTAAAGCTATGGTATATTCACCTTTACCACAACCTAATTCTAAAACAATAGGATTGTCGTTTTTAAAAAAAGTATTCCATTTTCCTTTTAAAGAAAAATTATTGATTACTTCTTCTCTTGATGGTTGAAGTACATTAGCAAACGTTTCATTTTCTTTGAAACGTTTTAGTTTATTTTTGCTTCCCAATATTGTATTTATTAAGCTCTATCTTCAGTTCCTTCTTTCAAGAAGATAGCACATTGGTTCATCCAATAAGCAAATAAAACTACTAAAACTACTAAGAATAACCAGTTAATAGTGTTTGAAGTCCACCAACCAGATGCTCCTTTAGCTACCTCAAGGCGTAACCATTTAAATGGTGTTAAAATAACTTCGAAAAAACTTCCTATTAATCTAAAAATATTTAATGCTAACATAACTTGATTATCTTTACGTTTGCAAAAATATAAAAAGAAACCATGTTAGCCAATTTTTTCGGTAAATCTAAACCAGTAAATTTCGTAGTGCTATTTGCATTGTTTTTTACCTTTTTTACTTTTTCATCTTTTTCTAAAGGATTTTCTTTTGAAACAGTTAAAGAATTATTCTGGTTTATTACTCTTTTCTCTGTTTTTAACTTTATAATTGTTAAAAACAAGATAACTTTTGATAATTCTTATGCTTTCTTTTTTTACATAATACTTATTGGTTTTTTCTCGGAAACAATAAACATTGATACTACTTTTTATGCGAATTTAACAATACTCTTATTTTTAAGAAAAGTATATAGTTTACAAACCTCAAAAAAAACTTTACATAAATTATTTGATGGTGGATTATGGCTTGGTATTTCTTTTATTATAGAGCCTTTAACAGTTGTTTTTGCATTTCTTTTATATGCCTCAACATATTTGCACCAACGATATACCTATCAAACAATTTTAACACCTTTAATCGGTTTCTTTTCTCCTGTGTTTTTATACTTTACTTATTATTTTTGGTATGATAAAACTGAGGTGTTTTATCAACTTTTTAATTGGAATATTGATTATAATTTTGAAATATATTTATCAGAAAACTATTTAATCCCAATAATTTTCATTGGTTTTTGCACCGTTTTTTCATTATTTTTAAAAACACCAAAAACTCTAGCTATAAAAAATAAGTTTAGAAAAAACTGGATTTTAATTTTAATTCACTTAATTTCTGCTACTTTTTTAATCGCTTTTTTTAATGAAAGAAGAATTAACGAACTATTATTTATATTTTTTCCAACGGCAATTATCTTAACAAATGGATTAGAATTAATAAAAAAGAAGTTTATTGTAGATATTACTCTAATATTTTTTATAATTTTTTCTTTCGTTAGTTTTTTCTTGTAGCTACATTTTAGTTCCAAAAGCTAAATCTCCAGCGTCACCTAAACCGGGAATAATATATCCTTTGTCGTTAAGGTCTTTATCTATATCTGCAATCCATAAATCAGTGTTTTCAGGAAAATGATCCTTTATATAATCTATTCCACCAGCAGAACCAATAACCGAAACTATTTGAATGTTTTTTGGTGTTCCATATTTTTTAATAGCCTCATAAACTGCTACTAAAGATCTTCCTGTTGCTAACATTGGATCCACTAATAACAATGTTTTTCCATCAATAGAAGGAGATGCAAAATATTCTACAACGATTTCAAACTCTTCATCGTTATTTGGGTGATGACGGTACGCAGATATAAAAGCGTTTTCGGCATCATCAAAATAATTCAACAATCCATTATGTAAAGGAAGTCCTGCTCTAAGTATCGAACATAAAACCACATCGTTTACTGGTAAATTGGTTGGTTTAGTTCCTAATGGTGTTTGAATATCTTTATTAACAAAAGGTAACTTCTTACTTAATTCATAACCTAACACCTCTCCGATTCGCTCAATATTTCTACGAAAACGCATTGAATCTTTTTGAATGTTTACGCTTCTAATTTCAGCTAAAAATTTATTAAGAATTGAATTTTCTTTTGCTAAATGATGAATTTTCATGATGGAGTAATTTTTGACGAAATTACAAAAAAGAAAACTCCATCTGTTGTGATGGAGTTTGTTATTTAAAAAAGTTTATACGAGAATTTTAGTCCTAAAGCCAAGTATAAATTTGTTAGGCTTTTCTGATTTCCTAAATCAAAATCTTTAGCTACACCAAGACCTGCATGGAAATTAAACAACCAATTACCTCCTAAAGATCTTTGCACCCCCCAATGAATTTCACTTGCTAAAACATTATTTGCCGTAAACAAATAAGGATCACTATTAAATCTTGATGTAATATATTTTGTTTGAAACGCTAAATAATTACTTGAATTATTAGTAACATTCTTACCTTTTTTATAACGCTTATGAAAATTGTAATTATATTTTAATTCAGATTTAAAATATGCTGATGGCGATTTATTTATATCCCACCTAACCTCATAAGAACTCTTTACGTTTGCTGATGCCCCGATACCTGCACTTAAATCAACTGTCCATTCTTTTGCTATTGGTATTTCATAAGAAAAACCCAAACCTGCAAAATTAAAATCGGTCTTAAACATTGATTGTAATTCTGGTTTTTCTTGAGAAAAAACAGAAAAAGACGATAAAAAAATAATAATAGTTGATAGTAATAATTTCTTTTTCATAACTTAATTTTTAGTTTTAAAATTTAGGCTACGGTCAAGCAATTTTTATGCCATTACTTATTTTATAAAACTTTTCAAAGCTTTAACTGTTTCTTCTCTATCTTCTAGATGACTCATGTGTCCATTTGGTAACTCTAATAAAGGGGTATTTGTGCTTTTAGCTTCATCAAAAATTGATTCGTAATTTAATACTGGATCCTTTTTGCCTAGAACTATTAATCTTTTTTCAATTGATTTTAATACAATTTCTTTATTATCACGTAAACGCATTCCTTCATTCGCGGATATATAACCTCTAACTGACACTTTTAATGCTTCATTTTTTACTTGTTCTATCTCTTCAATTAATTCTAATCGCTTATTCTCAGAGAATAAATTCGTAATCGACATTTTTATAAGTGGCTCATGGTTTTTTCGAGCCATATCACATGCTCTTTTTCTAAGTTCTTTTCGTTCTTTATCATCAGATTGAGCGGTAGAATTTAGCAAGCATAACCCTTTTACATTTTTATGATATTTCTCTGTAAATGCTAAAGCAACGTAGCCTCCCATAGAATGTCCAATAAAAATTGATCTACGGATTCTTAAGCTGTTTAAAACCTCTTTTACGGCTTCAGCCATATCATCCATAGAATGTATATATCCTATACAATCTGTATTTCCATGACCTAGTAAATCAATACAAATTACACGATTTCTTTTAGATAATTCATCAACAATACCATTCCACATTGTTGAGTTCTCAAGAAAACCATGAAGTAAAACTATTGCACTTCCTTTTCCTGTATCTGAATACGCTATTTTGCTATTTTTATAATTGATAAACTCTTGCATCTTGCAAAAATATGTATCTTTCGCTAGTTTTTATTCTAAAATCATGTTAACCTCTCCGTTTTCTTACCTATCAAAAAAGGCAGAAAAAAGCTTTACTTTTTTTATTCTTTTAGCAACAATTATTATTGGATGCTTTATGGTTTATTTTGATAGCTTTCTAAAAAACGATATCTGTATAAACGGAATTATTTCTTTCGAGTTAGTAAGTGATATTGAAGATTCAAAAGTTATTTTAGATTCTTGGAGTTTAAAATCAAAAATTAGTGCTGGACTAAGTTTAGGGTTAGATTATCTATTTCTGTTACTTTATCCTTCCTTAATAGCAGTATTGATACACAAGCTTAACAGAAAGTTATGGAGTAATCATTCTTTTTATAAAGTCGGAGTTTACATCATTTTTGCACAGTTTTTTACAGCTCTCTTTGATGCTATAGAAAATGTTGGATTAATACAATTACTTTTAGGTAATATCGATCAATTTTGGACATCGATAGCCTATTATTTTGCATCGATAAAATTTGTTTTAATAATTATAGGAATAGCATATATCATTCTAAATTTCTGCTATTTTCTAATTCAAAAATTCATTAAAAATGAATAAAACTAAAGATATATTCATCACAGGGTTTGCTCTTTTTTCTATGTTCTTTGGAGCAGGAAATTTAATCTTACCTCCATTTTTAGGTAAAAATGCTGGAGATAGTTGGTCTTTAGTAACTTTAGGGTTCTTTCTTACTGCTGTAATTATACCTATTTTAGGAATATTAGCACACGCTAGATTACAAGGGACCATGTATGATTTTGGTAAAAAGGTTTCGCCAATATTTAGTACTACTTATTGCTTAATTGTTTATGTTATTTCTATAGCTTTACCAGCACCTAGAACCGCTTCGGTTACCCATGAGATGGCCATTCAACCTTATTTTGATGTTGGTTCTTTAGTAACTAGTACGCTCTATTTTATGCTCGTATTCATTTTTGTAATGAACAGAACTAAAGTTTTGAGTTTATTAGGACGCTTTTTAACTCCCCTTATTATTATCATTCTATTAGCTATTATTTTTATTGGAATGTTTTCTGTTACCGAATCAATAACTCCATCAATTTTTAAAACGCCTTTTATTGACGGAATACTAGAAGGGTATCAAACTTTCGATGCTATTGGTGCTGTTGTTGTTGGAGGAGTTTTAGTAATTTCAATGAACTTTAATAAAAAAACCTCTTTCGAGCAGAAAAAAGAACTCATAACTAAAGCCGGATTTATAGCTGGTTTAGGGTTACTTATTATTTACGCAGGTTTAATTTATAACGGAGCATTATTTAGTTCTACTTTTACTGAAAAAGCAACAAGAACAGATGTTTTATCTAGCTTAAGCAAACAAACTCTAGGCAATATCGGAACTACTTTTTTAAGTGTTTTAGTTGCCTTAGCCTGTTTTACTACTGCAGTTGGTATTATAACTGGAACCGCTGATTATTTTAAAGGGTTACTTAAAAACTCTAAAAATGCTTATTTAATAACCGCCATTGTTGGTTGTATTTTAGGTGTGGTTATGGGGCAATTCGATGTGCATTATATTATTAATATTGCTTTACCTGCACTAATGTTTATTTACCCAATAACTATTGTATTAATATTACTAAATGTTATTCCAAAAAAATGGGCTTCTGCACTAGTTTTTAAAGTAGTGATTTTGGTTACTTTTATTTTTAGTATTCCTGACTTTTTAGGATTTATTGTTTCTAAAGAAAGTTTAACTGGAATTAAAGATTTAATCCCATTAGCTAATTATCATTTAGGTTGGATTTTACCAGCTATTATAAGTTTTATTGGTGTTAATTTAACTCAAAAAAAAGCGATTTAACGTAAGGTTAAATCGCTTTTTTTAATATAAACTACGTATTAAAATCTATATCCTAAGTTAAGTCCTACTCTTGGTACGATACTTCTAGAATTTGAAGAAAACATATTTCTACCTAAACCTCCATAAACATCAACTACAAAACCACCAGATGATATATATTTAGAACCTACTGCAATTCCTAAAGCCCCATCAGTGTACTTTTGTAATTGTTTTTCATCATTAACTTTTATCTCGTTTTCTCCTGAATTAATTCCTAAAAAAACTTCTCCAAAATAATTCCAAGATCTATTATTTGTAAAATAATGACGAAAATATGGAGTAATCATAAGTTCTTCATTATATTTAAAATCAGCAGATTTTTTTTCAAAATTAAATAATGCAGAAACCCCTACTGACGAACTTTCACTAGTATAATATTCGTAAGAAAATTCTAGCGTTTTAAATGCTAATGCGTCTAATAAATCAACTTTAACCTCTTGTTGAGCTTGTGTAAATGAGCTGATAAAAACAACAGCTACTAAAAGTATTTTTTTCATATGATTTTTTTTATCAATTATAATTCGAATCTAATATCAACTATAGTACCACAAAAATAGTTTATTCTTTTAATTTTTATGAGCAATCACAATCTGTATTACAATTTTTTCTTTTTTTAGTTTTAAAAATATATTTTCTCACAAGAAAAACAACAGCCAAAGCAACTACTATATAAGTTATAACTTCTTGCATTATTTTAAGATTTGATAGGCTATAAATGCTGATAAATATGCTAATGCTCCCATACTTACTAATTGTATTATTGGCCATTTCCAGCTTTTAGTTTCACGTTTTACAATTGCTAAAGTTGCCATACACTGCATTGCGAATGCATATAATAATAATAATAATGAAATTCCTGTAGCAAAATTAAAACGTTTTTTGCCTGTTACAGGATTTATTTCAGATGCCATTTTTTGTTTTATTGTGGTAATATCTTCATCATTATTTTCTACACTATAAATAGTTGCTAGCGTACCAATAAAAACCTCTCGAGCGGCAAACGAAGCTATTAAACCTATTCCTATTTTCCAATCGTAACCTAAAGGTTTTACTATTGGCTCGATACTTTTACCTGCTATACCTATATAAGATTTTTCTAATTTAGCTGAAGCAATTTTTTGTTCCAACTCATTTTCAGACAATCCTTGGTTTGCTATATTTTCAATTACATTTTTTTCAGCATTTTTAAAAGATGGTGGTCCATGTGATGCTAAAAACCATAATACTATAGAAATTGCTAAAATAATTTTTCCTGCTCCAAAAACAAATGCTTTGGTTTTTTCTAAAACATCAAAAAATACATTTTTAATTGATGGTAATTTGTAGTTAGGCATTTCAATTACAAAAAACGAATTGCTTTTTATTTTTAATGTTTTATGCAAAATATATGCAGCTATTATTGCTGCAAAAAAACCTAATAAATACAATACTAATAAAGTTACTCCTTGTAAATTTAAAAAACCTAATACTTTAGTATCTGGAATTATCAATGCGATTAAAATTGCATACACTGGTAATCGTGCTGAACATGTAGTAAATGGTGTTACTAAAATGGTTATTAATCGTTCTTTCCAACTAGAAATTATTCTAGTAGCCATAATTGCAGGAATAGCACAAGCAGTACCCGAAATTAACGGAATTACGCTTTTACCACTCATTCCAAAACGACGCATAATTTTATCCATTAAAAACACAACTCTACTCATGTAACCTGTTTCTTCTAAAATGGCTATAAATAAAAATAAAACTACAATTTGAGGGATAAAAATTACCACTCCTCCAATTCCAGGGATAATTCCATCAGTTAATAAATCGGTAAACATACCTGATGGTAACCTATTTTTTGCATAAGTTGAAATATCTGCAAAAAGACCGTCGATAAAATCCATTGGGGTTGATGCCCAATCAAAAATTGATTGAAACATTAATAACAATAATCCAAAAAAGATAAGGTATCCAAATATTTTATGTGTAAATATCTTATCTAATTTACTGCGAAAATCTGTTGCTTTAGTTTTATCAACTTTATATGTTTTATTTAAAATTGAATTGATTTTCTGATATCTAAAAATAGTTTCTTTGTGCTGATATTTTTTCTGTTTAGAAATATCATGACCAAAAGATTCTATTCTCAATTTCTCATCTTCAGAAAGTAACTCTTTGTAATTTTTAGTTGACAACATCCACAACTCATAAGTTGAAAATCTATCACTTACTTTTGATAATTCATTAAAATAATTTTTATCAATTTTTTCAGAAATTTCCTTGAAATTAGAAATTGATTTTATAGAAGTATAGTTAGAAATTTCAGTTTTTAAATCATCTATTCCTTCATTCTTTCGTGCAGATATTAAAATTACTTTTGTTTGTAGTTCTTTTTCAAGTCTATCAACATCAATCGAAATTCCTTTACGTTGTAATTGATCAGCCATATTTAAAGCTAAAATTACTGGAATTTCTAAATCTTGAATTTGAGAAAAAAGTAATAAATTTCTCTTTAAATTTTCAACATCAGCAACTACAACAATTACATCTGGTTTCTCATTATTTGTAGCTAATAATGTTTTTAAAACAATACTCTCATCTATTGAAGTTGGATTAATACTATAAGTACCAGGTAAATCAGTAATAATTGCGTTTTCATTACTAGATAATTTACAAATTCCTTGTTTTTTATCTACTGTTACACCTGGGTAATTACCAACTTTTTGATTTAACCCTGTTAACTGATTAAATAATGATGTTTTTCCTGTATTTGGATTTCCTATTAAGGCTACTTTAATACGCTTACTCATCAGTTTAGTTTAAAAATTATAATTTGACAAGCTGTTTCTTTTCGTATTGCTAAATGACTACCGTTAACGCAAATATACATTGGGTCATTCAATGGAGCTACTTGTAATAACTCTACTTCTGTTCCTGGTAAACAACCCATTTCTAATAACTTTAAAGGAATATTTTCTAAACTCTCTTCAGAAATAATTCCTCTTTCTCCGATGTGTAATGATGCAATTGTGTTCAAATAAAGCATAAATTAGCTAGCAAAGATAATAAACTAGAATCGTTCTAAACAACATAGGTTAATCATTATCAAGTTTTAATTTATAGCTTGTTTCCTCTATATATGAAATCTTATATTTGCTGTATGACTTTCGATCAAATCATAGGGCAAGAACATATTAAAAAGCACTTACAGCAATCAGCTGAAAATAACCGAATTCCTCACGCACAACTTTTCGTTGGAAAAGAAGGATGCGGAACTTTACCTATGGCTATTGCTTATGCTCAATATTTACTATGCAATTCATCAAATAATACCGAAGCTTGTAATATAAAATGCAATAAATTACAGCATCCTGATTTACATTTCGCTTTTCCAGTAACAACTAACGATAATGTAAAAAGACACCCTGTTAGTAATTTATTTTTAAATGACTGGAGAACTTTTGTAAACGAACAACCTTATGGAAGTTTGTTTAATTGGTTACAACATATTGGTGTTGAAAATAAACAAGGACAAATTGGTGTTGATGAAGCTGAAGATATTGTAAAAAAACTTCAATTAAAATCATATGAAGGCGGTTTTAAAGTGATGATTATTTGGATGGCTGAAAAAATGAATATTGCAGCCTCAAATAAATTATTAAAACTTATTGAAGAACCACCAAGTAAAACTATTTTTTTATTGGTAACCGAAGATGAAGGTCAGATTATAAATACAATTAAATCTAGATGTCAAGCATTACACTTTCCTTCTTTAAGCGATATTGATATTGCTACCATTTTAGTTAAAAACGAAAATATTTCAGAAAATGAAGCTATTAAAGTGGCGCACCAATCTGAAGGTAATTACAATAAAGCTCTCCGTATTTTAAATGATAATTCTAACGATTTAATTTTTGAAGAATGGTTTATTACTTGGATTAGAGCAGCTTTTAAAGCGAAAGGAAATGCAGCAGTTATTCAAGATTTAATTGGATGGTCTGAAACAATTGCAAAATCAGGACGTGAAACTCAAAAACAATTTTTGCAATATTGTTTACAATTTTTCAGACAAGCATTGTTGCTTAACTACGGAACTCCAGATTTAGTTTTTTTAGAAACTAAAACCAATAATTTTAAATTAGAAAAATTTGCTCCATTTATTCATAGCGCAAACATATTAACTATAGAAAAAGAAGTAAATGATGCGCAATATCATATTGAAAGAAATGGAAATGCTAAAATTATTTTATTAGATTTATCAATAAAACTAACACGCCTTTTACATAGTAAAGAAGAAAAAATTCAATCTTAATTTATGAAAACAAAATTTATATTTTTCGCCTTTATTTTCGGAATACTTTTTGCTGCTTGTAAACAAGAAAAAAAAGTATTGAATCATTTTATGGTGGGTACATGGCAAACAGAATATATTAAAATTAAAATGCCAACTTTTCGTAAAACAGATAGTACCTCTGTTGTCGAAGATAACTTTAGCAAACCAAATATAAATAGAGCACAATCTACCTATAATAATGATGGAACTTTTATCGCTTGGTTTAAACAACCTGATGGCAAAAAAGTAAATGAAACTAAAGGAAAATGGAAGGCTAAAGGAGATAGTTTGTATGTAGATTACACATATTCTGGAAAACTAGTACAAGCTTGGTATAAAGTAAACCAAACTAACCAAGGGTTTTCTGCTAAAGTAATTTATGATTGGGATAATGACGGTGAGTATGACGACACATTAATAATGAAATCTAAAAAAATAAAATAATTGCTATATTTTAATAACATATCGTTAAGGATTAGAATCTTTTTATCAATGATACTTTTAGTATTATTGGCATCAATATTAATTGTATCGGTAACTATTTATCAATACGGTGAACAAACTGACGAATACAACATTCAACGTTTTAATAGAAAAGAAAATGCCACTAAACACGATATTGAAATTGAGTTAAAACGTAAAACAACTTACCCAGTTACTACAAATAATTTATCAAAAATTTTTCAGGATAGAATTTATGATATTGCTTATGTACATAAACTTACCGTGTCAATGTACGACATGAATGGTAAATTACTAAAATCATCAATTCCCTATAATTTTGATAAAAAAGAAGGTGTAAATTTAGTTACAGATGTAATTACCGAACTTGCTAACAACTCAAATCATAAGATACTTAAAAGTAGATCAGATAAAGGAATTACCTACCAATCTTCATATACTTATATAAACGATACGCGCTTTAAACGAATAGGGATTTTAGAGTTACAAATAGCACAAGATAATGAAGAACAAAAACACGAATTAAGAGAATTCATCTCTCGTTTGTTACTTGTTTACCTTTTAATGTTTATTATAGCAATTGCTTTAGCTTATTTTTTATCAAGCTATATTACCCGATCTATCCAAACAATTTCTGAAAAAATTAAAGAAACGCGTTTAAATAAACGAAATGAAAAAATTACTCTAAATTCTGCTAGTTCAGAAATAAACTCTTTGGTTGATTCTTATAACAATATGATCGATCAACTTGAAGATAGTGCTGTTAGATTAGCACGAAGTGAACGTGAACAAGCTTGGAGAGAAATGGCAAAACAAGTGGCACATGAAATTAAAAATCCACTAACACCAATGCGTCTTTCTGTTCAAAGTTTCGAAAGAAGATTTGACCCACAAGATCCTGAAATTAAAGAAAAAATGTCTGAATATAGTGAAACACTTATTCAGCAAATAGATGTTATGAGTTCTATTGCATCTGCTTTTTCTGATTTTGCAAAAATGCCAACACAACGTCGTGAAAAATTAGATGTTATTGATGTTGTAAAACATTCTCTTGATATTTTTTCTGAAGATTACATTAGTTATATACCACAAGAATCAGAAATTCACGCTAATTTAGACAAAACTCAATTAGTTAGAATATTAACAAACCTTGTTAAAAATGCAACTCAGGCAATAAAAAAAGGTGAAGAAAACCCTAAAATTGAAGTAAAAGTAGCTTCTGAAAGGAATAATGTTAAAATCACTGTTTCTGATAACGGAAAAGGGATTATAAATAAAAACAAAGAATTAATTTTCGAACCTAAATTCACCACTAAAACAAGTGGAATGGGATTAGGTTTACCAATGATAAAAAATATAATTGAAGCGTATGATGGTTCTATCAATTTTACTTCTACCGAAGGAATTGGAACCGTTTTTACCGTAATTTTACCAAAAACATAACCAAGTATGAATTTTGAAAATATTTTAGTTGATATCGCTAACGGATTAGCAAAAATTACAATTAACAGACCTAAAAAACTAAATGCATTAAACTCTGCTACCATTGGAGAACTAAGTAATGCTTTTGAAACTTTAGAAGATTATAAAAATGTAAAAGTTATTATTATTACTGGTAGTGGTGAAAAAGCATTTGTTGCTGGTGCAGATATTTCTGAGTTTGCAAATTTCTCTGTAGAAGAAGGTGGTAGATTAGCTAGATTAGGACAAGAATCTTTATTTAATTTAGTAGAGAACTTATCAACTCCAGTAATAGCTGCTGTAAATGGGTTTGCTTTAGGTGGTGGTTTAGAACTAGCAATGGCGTGTCATTTTAGAGTAGCATCTGATAATGCAAAAATGGGTTTACCAGAAGTTTCTTTAGGTGTAATTCCTGGTTACGGTGGTACACAGCGTTTACCTCAATTAGTTGGTAAAGGAAAAGCAATGGAATTAATTATGACTGCTGGAATGATTTCTGCTGATGATGCTAAAAACTGTGGTTTAGTAAATCACGTGGTTTCTCAAGAAGAATTAATCCCTTTAGCAGAGAAATTAGCTTCAAAAATTATGAGAAACTCATCTGTTGCAATTAGCGCCGCTATTAGAGCTGTAAATGATAATTTTAAAGATGGCGTTAATGGTTATGAAACAGAAATAGCTGAGTTTGGTGATTGTTTTGGAACTGAAGATTTTAAAGAAGGAACAACTGCTTTCTTAGAAAAAAGAAAACCAGATTTCCTAGGAGCTTAAAATATGAAATTTCAAAAAGCACTTTTTTATTTTCTGTTTCTTTTTACAATAATTACTGTTGGGCAAAAAACTCAAGATAGTATTTATACAAAAAAGCTAACAACTTTAAATGACTCTCTATTAACTAAAAAAGAAACAAGAAGTCAGATTACTTTTATAAAAAAGATGCTTGTTTTATCTGAAAAACAAAAAGACACTTTTAGAAGTATCGGTTTTTTACATACTATAGGTAGACAAAGTCAATATATTCAGGAGCATTTTAATGCTATCAAATCTTTTCAAAAAGAGTTAAAACTATATAACAAATACAATTTTAGTGATAAAGAAAAAGCAAATTTAGATCAACGAAAAATTGCTCCGATAGAAATTTTAGTTCAATTAGGTAATAGTTATGCTTCTATTGGTGAGACAGAAATTGGGTTAGATTACTATGCCAAAGGTGAAGCTATAGCAAAAAAAGAGAATCTAGAATTTTATGAAGCTGTTTTACCTGTTCTTATTGGCTCAATGCATTTTAATGCAGGGGATTACCAAAAAGCTTTATTAGAATATAAAAAAGGAAATAGAAAACTTAAAGGGGCTAAAGATATTGATGAGTTAAATAGAAACTTTAATAGAGCATTAACCCTAAGTAGTATTAGTTCTACTTATTTAAAACTTAAAAAAATAGACTCTGCTAAATTAATTTTAAAAGAGATTGAAGAAAAAAAGTTAGATACTATTACAGACCTAGTTAAAATAGGTTTTTTAGTTCAAAAAAATAGAGTATTAATAGCTGAAAAAAAATATTCAGAAGCATTAAATGAGTTAGAAATATTAAAAGAATTAAGTAATCAATACGATTCAAAATCTGGTAATTATTATTACTATAAAGAGTTAACAGAAGTTTATGAAGGTTTAAAAAAATACGACTCTGCTATTGCTGTTATGCAAAGAGGAATTGCTATTGGGTTAACAAAAACTAAAGAATTCAACTTAGTTGAAGATTATAAGACTTTAGCTAAAATTTATAAAAAAGCCGGTAACTTAGAAAAATCTAATGAGTATTTCGAAAAGTATGTTTTAAATCAAACTTCACTTGAAAAAAATAAAAAAACATTATAGATACTTTTCATAATAAAGAAGTCTCTATTTTAGAAATTGAAAAACAAGATCAAAAAAGAAGTATTTCTTTCATAATAATCGGCGGAGCAATTCTAATCGCTTTTTTACTTTTATATTTATTTAGTTTATCTAACAAAAGAAAAGATAACGCACAAAAATTTACCGAGTTATTAAATAAAATAGACTCTTTAGAACAACAACAAAAATTAGTAGATACAAAAGATGAAGTATTAGAAGAAAAATCCACCTCTGACATTAACAAAGAAACGTTTGATGAAATTTTAACTGGTTTACAAAAAATTGAAGAGCAGCACTATTATTTAAAACAAGAATGTAATTCTTATAACGTAGCTAAGAAAATTAAAACAAATACTTCTTATTTATCTAAAGTGATAAATGCACATCACCAAAAGAATTTTAATACATATATTAATGATTTGAGAATTAATTATGCAATATTGAAATTAAAAGAAGATACTCGATTTAGATCATATTCTATACAATCTATTTCAGAAGATATTGGGTATAAAAGCCCTGATTCTTTTACGAAATACTTTAAAAAAAGAACAGGTTTATTACCATCTGTTTATATTAAAAAACTGAACTTAATTACTTAATAAGTACGTTAAACAAATCATTGCAGACCCTAAATTTACGAATTTAGGGTTTCTTGTTTTTAGGTTAATCAACCCAGTTTCAAAAATAGGTAAACCCTTTAAAAAAAGTGATTTACAACCAATTTAAAACACCCTATTTTCCTAAAACTGGGTTTACTTTTCTTGTAATACACTTTTTAAAATTAAATATTTGTTCCAGAAACATAAACGAACAAAAACTCTTTTAACTATGAAAAAAACAACTAAAACAATATTAACAATGATCCTTTTTTTATGCCTTGGAGGATTATTTGGATACACAGTTACTTCATCTATAAAAAGTACTGACAGATCTAAAAAAATCACTGAGGTTTTAAACGATAATTGTGATTGTGAAGAAGTAAAAAACCTCCGTTAAAAACGGAGGCTTTGATTTTCAGATTAGACCCATAG
>CAZCHR010000043.1:0-16206 GCA_964498665.1 uncultured Tenacibaculum sp.
AAATACCAGCTAAATAAGCAGCTCCCATAATTGTAGTTTCAATAATTTCTGGACGCTCTACTTCGGTATTTAAAATGTCAGATTGAAATTGCATTAAATAATTATTCGCACAAGCCCCACCATCAACTTTTAACGAGGTTAGTTTAACCTCACTATCTTTTTGCATAACATCTAAAATGTCTTTAGTTTGATATGCAAGTGAGTCTAAGGTAGCTTTAATTAAATGATTTTTACCTGTATCGCGAGTTAAACCAAATACAGCACCGCGAGCATACATATCCCAATAGGGTGCTCCTAAACCAGCAAAAGCAGGAACGACATATAAAGGGTTTTCTTCTTTTATACTTTCAGCCAAAGCTTCACTCTCCTTAGCATCGTTTATAATTTGTAAGCCGTCTCGTAACCACTGAATTGCAGAGCCAGCAACAAAAACACTACCTTCTAAAGCATAATATACTTTATTATCTATTCCCCAAGCGATGGTGGTTAGCAATCCGTTTTTAGAATATTCAAGTTCTTCTCCAGTATTCATGAGCATAAAACAACCGGTACCATAGGTGTTTTTAGCTTCTCCTTTTTCAAAACAAGCTTGTCCAAATAAAGCAGCTTGTTGATCTCCTGCAATTCCAGCGATTGGAATTTTAATACCATCTAATTCATAATTTCCAAAATGATTTGATGATGGTCTTACTTCGGGAAGCATTGTAATAGGTATGTTAAGTTCTTTTAATAAAGTTTCGTCCCAATGCAAGTTTTTAATATCATACAACATTGTTCTTGAAGCATTACTATAATCAGTTGCATGAACTTTACCGTTGGTTAAATTCCAAAGTAACCAAGTGTCAATCGTACCAAAAAGCAGATTTCCTTTTTCAGCTTCAATTCTGGCTCCATCAACATTATTTAAAATCCAATTAATTTTTGTAGCTGAGAAATAACTGTCAATAACTAACCCTGTTGTTTTACGAACATGATTCTCTAAACCTTTATTTTTTAATTGTTCACAAATACTTGCAGTTCGTTTATCTTGCCAAACAATAGCGTTATATATGGGTTTACCAGTATTTTTATTCCAAACAACAGTAGTTTCACGTTGGTTAGTAATTCCGATTCCAGCAATTTGAGAAATCTGAATTTCAGCTTTTTTAATGACTGATTTTAAGGTGGCAAGTTGAGTTTCTAAAATTTCTAAAGGGTCGTGTTCTACCCAACCTGATTTAGGAAATATTTGTTGAAACTCTTGCTGATTCATAGCAATAATTTCTCCAGAATCATTAATGATTACTGAACGAGAACTTGTTGTACCTTGATCTAACGCAACAATATATTTAGTCATTTTAAATTGTAATGAAAGGTTAAAACAGCAATTTACAATTTATACTTATGAGAATAAAAAAACCTTCTAGATTTTCTAGAAGGTTTTGTTTTTTAGTAGTTAGTTTGCTTAATGTTTTAAAGCATAACTAGCCCCTTTTCCACACTCAGCTAACACTGAGAAAAAACTATTAATCCCCTTAGTAGTTTTTTTAAGTAAAAATTTCCCCATTTTTTTACATTTTTAAATTCCCCTTAATTGTTTTGTTCAAAAGAACACTACAAAGGTATGTTATATGTTTAGTTTTAAAAAAGGGATATCCGCAAAAAAAAGTGTGATTTTCCGAAGTTATGAAAAAATAAATCAGTTTTTCTAGGTATAGCTTATGTTTTAGTTATTTAGTTGTTTTTGCAACTGGTGTATATATAATAATATATTGTTAATAAAGTATTACTTTATTTTGTGATATTACATTTAAAATAATCATAAATTTAACTTATAAAAAATTAATATACAGTAAGTTGGTTTTGTTTTTTAAAGCGATAAATTTAAAATTTCAGGCATTAAAAATGAAATTTATAATAATTATAAACAAGTAGATAAAATAAAAAAACCTTCTAGAAAACTCTAGAAGGTTAATTATTTCCCTTAAATATATCCTCTTTCCATGCATAAAGAAAGTTGATACTACAAACATATAGTTGTTTTATAATTTCTAAAAGGGGATATCCGCATAAAAAAATGTAGATTTCCGCAAATGTGTAGGTTTATAACAAAAAATAAACCTTTCAGGTTAATACCCAAAAGGTTTATTTTAATTCTTTTCTTTTTTCTGAATTCTCCCCTAATAGTAATTCAATATTTATACAAATATACTTTGAGACTGAATATTATAAAACGGGATATCCGCAGAAAATAGTGTAGATTTCCGCAAAAAGCTAATCTATAATTCCTAATTCTTTGGCTTTCAGTACTAAATCTGTATTGTTGTTTGCTTGTAAATCGGTACGAAGTTTCGCTAATTTACTTTCTATAGCTCTTACTTTAACTAAAGAACCATCTTTCTTTTTTACAGAGCCTTCTAAATTTGAAATTTTAGCATGTTTTGGTAATTCTTTCAATATTTGAATAGCTACTTCATCCATCTGGATTTCTACCAAAGCTCTTTTTAATAATTTTTGATGAATTTCATGTGTGTAATATACCTCACCTTTTAGCATTTTTTGAATTGCAAAAGTTAATTCATCAGTATTACAACTACCTTTTAATATATATGCAGAAGGATTTAAATTATGAATTACGTTAAATACTCTGTTAATTTCTGAATGTCCAGTAATTACACCAATTTTAATATTTATTTCTTCTTTTTGGATCGCTTTTATTAAAGATTCACCTCCATCTAAAATAGCGTTGTCGTTATTATTATCAAAACTTAAATCGGTAAAAACAATATGAAAAGGATTGTCGTGAATGCTCGTTTTTATTTTTGAAAAAGCTTCATCGCAAGAATTTACAGTTTCTATCTCTAAATTATCTATGTCTTTTAAAAACGAGAGGATACCTTCAATTATTAATTGATGGTCGTCAACTAAAAGTATTTTTGTTTGTTTATGCATTTAAGGGAATTTGAATATTGGTTTTGGTTCCGTTACCTACTTTGCTATCAATTTGTAGAGTTCCGTTTAACTCTTCAACGCGTTCTTGTAGGTTTTGTAAACCAATTCCTTTTTTACTGATGTTAGTATCAAAACCGATGCCATTGTCAGTAATATTCAAATGTACATATTTTTTTTCAAGGGTAAAATCTATTGTTAATTTACTTGCTTCTGCATACTTTTTGCTGTTTTGTATACTTTCGCGAGTACTTAAATAAAGTAAACGTTTAATAGCATCGTTAACGGTTCTCCATTCATATTCTTGTAAACCTGTAACTTTTATTCTAAAATCAAGTTCAAAATAATCGCTGACTAAATTAATTATTTGGTCTTTAAAAGAAACTTTATCAAAACTGACACTACTTAATTGATGTGATAAGTTACGTACATTATCTTTAACTGTATTTAGTTTTTGTGCCTCTTCTAATAAATTTGACTTTTCTAATTTTTGATGTAGCAAACGCAAATCTCCAGCAACCTCATCATGTAACGATTTTGCAATTTGTTGGCGTTCGTGTTCTCTTGCTTGTACCCTTTCTAATTGAGCTTCGAATAATAACTTTTTTCTTCTTTGAAAATAAAACATAATACTTAAGCCAAGTAAAAGTATACTACTTGCAGCTGCTAACCAACCAATAGTTTTTTGTTGTTTTTGGTAGGTTATTTCTGCTTGTTTTTTTTCGTTATCAGTTTTTAAAACAGAGTTCTCTTTTTCTTTTTTATCCGTTTCGTATTCTATTTTAGCAAACTGGTTTTTTAACAAACGTTCTTTTTGAAATAAACTATCGTTAAGCGTAATGTATTCTTGTAAATATTTTTTTGATTGCTCACCTGTGGTTAACTCAGAAAGGTTTTCTAAAGCCTCTAACCAGCGTTTGTTATTATGTGTTTGTTTGGCATATTTTAAAGCTTTATTAGAGTGATATATAGCTTTTTCAATTTGATTTATATTTTTATAATAATTAGATAAATTTATATGTGTTGTACTAGCACTTTTTAAATTATTTAATTTAACTCTGATTGACAACACCTCTTTATATTGGTTTAAAACCTCTTTTTTTTCTCCTAACAGATAATTGCTAGCAGCTAAATTTTCTAATAATAAAGCATATTGTGTAGGGTATTTTTGTTTGATACTATCAAACGACAACCCTTTTTTAAAATAAGAAATAGCCTTTTTGTGTTGGTTAAAATGTTGGAATAGAAGCCCTTTGTTGTTTAGTATGTAAAGTTTTAAATTTAAGTTTTGTAAAGAATCTTTTTTTAACTCAATCAAGCTTAGATCATAGTATTTTAAAGCATCTTTTAAATTGTTTTTTTCTTGAGAAATTAACCCTAAATTATTATATAAAAGGTGTTTTATCTCATATAATGACGAACTCTCAATAATTTTTAAAGCTTCTATAGAAGTTATTTCACTTCCTATTATGTCATTTTCATTACGTTGTAATTTTGCAATATTAAACATCCTTCGACCTGCAGTAATACTATCTCCTGATTGCAATGAAATGTTTTTTGATTGATGATAATGATAATAAGCACTATCAGGTACCTCTTTATATTTATAGCATGTAGCTAAGTAGAAATGTACTTTTTGTAGGCTTTCATGATTTTTGCTAAGATTGTATGAATATTCACTGTATTTTTTAAAAGAATCTAATTTTTTTTCTCTAAAAAAGGATAATGCTTTATCCATTGTATTTTTAAATACGATAGAATCTTGCTTATTATTCAAAGAGGATATTTTTTTTTGAGCAATTATTGAAGCAGTAAGAAAGAAAAAGTAGAAGAAGTATTTCATAATATTATAAAAGCATCACATTAAGTGATGCTTTTTAATATAACTTATTTAGTTAATTGTTTTTTTGGATCATCACTTCCACTACCACCGTCTCCACCGGTGTCTCCAGTACCGCCTCCACCGATGCTTCCATTTCCACCTGTATCACCACCAGGGGTTAAAATCATTTCCACTTCTTGTAAGTTCTTGTTTTCCATAATTATAGGGTTTTAATTAAATAATTTTTGTGGGGGACTATAATAAAGTCTCTAATGTATAGTGTTTATAGGAGAAAGCCAAGAAAATAATTAGTTTTTTTCGTCATTGCGAACGATAGTAAAACAACCTTTTTAGGTTTTTAGTTTTAGATATAGAGATTACTTCGTCATTCTTCCTCGTAATGACATTATTTGTTTTTGTCATTGAGGATGCAACGCAGTGTAGTGAAGCAATCTTTTTAGCTTTTAAGTTCTAGAGAGAGAGATTACTTCGTCATTCTTTCTCGTGATGACGAAATTATAAACTGATTTTAGTAAATAAATCCCAAAGTACAACTCCGCAACTTACCGATATATTTAAAGAATGTTTGGTTCCTAATTGAGGTATTTCAATGCAAGCATTAGAGGCAGAAACAACTTCTTGTTGCACTCCTTTAACTTCATTACCCATTACAATAGCGTATTTTGTATTTACTTTAGGTGTAAATTTATTTAGCATCGTACTGTTTTCTGCTTGTTCTATTGAAGCTACAAAAACACCATCGTTTTTTAATTGATTAACTAATGTTAGGGTATCTTCTACATATTCCCAGTCAACCGATTCGGTAGATCCTAAAGCAGTTTTGTGAATTTCTTTATTTGGTGGTGTTGCAGTTATTCCGCAGAGATATATTTTTTCAATTAAAAAAGCATCCGAAGTTCTAAAAACCGAACCAACATTATTTAAACTACGAATATTGTCTAAAACCACAATAATTGGTGTTTTTTCAGTTTGCTTAAATTCTTCAACTGTTTTTCTGCCTAACTCGTTATTTTTTAGTTTTCTCATTAATTTAATGTTATAATTCTTCTGTCATTGCGAATGTAACAGAGTGAAATGAAGCAATCTGTTATTTTGTGTACTTGTACCGAGAGATTACTTCGTTATTCTTCCTCGTAATGACGTCACTTTTATCTTATAGACGATAGTGCGTTGTTATGAAAACTAACGGCTGAATACTAACGACTAACTACTTTTTTCTATCTTCGCAAAACTAATTGAAAAAATCTAGAAACTTGGCAAAAACAAAGGCAAAAAAGGTAACTCCACTAATGCAACAATACAACGGAATTAAAGCTAAATATCCGGATGCAATGTTGTTGTTTAGAGTTGGAGATTTTTACGAAACCTTTGGAGAAGATGCCGTAAAAGCATCTGAAGTTTTAGGAATAATTTTAACCAAAAGAGGTGCTGGTAGCGAGAGTGAAACCGCCTTGGCAGGTTTTCCACATCATTCGTTAAATACGTATTTACCAAAGTTAGTAAAATCAGGTCTTCGTGTGGCTATTTGCGATCAGTTAGAAGATCCGAAAATGACTAAGAAGATTGTAAAGCGTGGTGTTACCGAATTGGTAACTCCAGGGGTGGCTTTAAACGATGAGGTTTTACAATCAAAATCGAATAACTTTTTAGCAGCTGTACATTTTGGTAAGAAGTTATTAGGAGTTTCTTTCTTAGATGTTTCTACAGGAGAGTTTTTAATAGCTCAAGGAAACGAAGAGTATATTGATAAATTACTACAGAATTTTTCACCAAGTGAGGTTTTAGTAGAAAAGAAAAATAAGCAACGTTTTTTAGAATTATTTACCAATCGTTTTCATACATTTTATTTAGAAGATTGGATTTTTCAAAAAGAATATGGTAACGAATTATTAAGTAATCATTTTAAGGTTAAAAACTTAAAAGGATTTGGTGTTGATGAGTTAGAATACGGAGTTATTGCTGGTGGAGCGGTGATGTATTATTTATCAGAAACGCAACATAATAAAATAGATCACATACAATCAATTAGCAGAATCGCTGAAGATAATTACGTGTGGATGGATCGTTTTACAGTTAAGAATTTAGAGTTATACGGAGGGAATAATGTAAACTCTGTTTCGTTGTTAAACGTTATTGATAAAACGATTTCACCAATGGGAGGGCGTTTATTAAAACGTTGGTTAGCACTTCCATTAAAAGATATAGAACAGATTACACAACGCCATGAATTGGTGAAGTTTTTAATTGATAATGATGATTTTCATGAAACGGTAACCTATCAATTAAAACAAATATCAGATATCGAACGATTGATATCTAAAGTAGCAACAGGTAAGGTTTCACCAAGAGAAGTTATCCTTTTAAAGAATTCTTTAAAAGCCATTTTACCTATAAAAGAAGCTGCTGAAAAAAGTAAAAATAAAACGGTTAAAGAAATCGGTAAGCAATTACACGATTGTAAGTTCTTGATTGATAAAATTACTGAGAGTGTATTTGAAGAAGCTCCAGTAAACATTAATAAAGGAAATGCTATTGCAAATGGTGTTTCTGAAGAGTTAGATGAACTACGAGGAATTTCTAATTCAGGAAAAGAGTATTTAGATAATATGTTAGCTCGTGAAACTGAGCGAACTGGAATATCAAGTTTAAAAATAGCTTTTAATAATGTTTTTGGGTATTATATTGAAGTTAGAAACAGATATAAAGACGATGTTCCTGAAGAGTGGATTCGTAAGCAAACTTTAGTAAATGCTGAACGTTATATTACTGAGGAGTTAAAAGAATACGAGGCTAAAATTCTAGGAGCTGAAGAGAAAATCCAGCAATTAGAAACTGAGATTTTTGCAAAATTAGTGCAGTTTATTATTGGTTTTGTACAACCCGTACAGCAAAATGCTCAAAATATTGCTAAAATAGACGGATTGTTATCGTTTGCTAGTTTGGCAATGGATAATAATTATGTACGACCAATAATGGATGAAAGCACAGACATTGAAATTAAAAATGGTCGCCATCCAGTTATAGAAAAACAATTACCGATTGGTGAAGAGTATATTGCGAATGATGTAGTTTTAAATCGTAACCAGCAACAAATAATTATGATTACCGGACCAAACATGTCGGGTAAATCAGCAATTTTACGTCAAACAGCATTAATTGTTTTATTAGCGCAAATGGGAAGTTATGTACCTGCTCAAAATGCACGTATTGGTATTGTAGATAAGATTTTTACAAGAGTAGGAGCAAGTGATAATATTTCGATGGGTGAATCTACTTTTATGGTAGAAATGAATGAAACAGCATCGATATTAAATAATATTTCTGAACGTAGTTTGGTATTGTTAGATGAAATTGGTCGTGGAACTTCTACTTACGATGGAATTTCAATTGCTTGGGCTATTTCAGAATATTTACATGAACATCCGTCGAAAGCAAAAACATTGTTTGCAACACATTACCACGAACTTAATGAAATGACTACTACGTTTGTGCGTATTAAAAATTTTAATGTATCAGTAAAAGAGTTAAAAGACAGTATTGTTTTCTTGCGTAAACTAGTTGCCGGTGGTAGTAACCATAGTTTTGGTATTCATGTAGCAAAACTAGCAGGAATGCCAAATATGGTGATACATAGAGCTCAGAAAATTTTAAAGCAATTAGAAAAAAATAACGCTCAAAAAGAAGTTAAAGAGGTTTTAAAAGAAACACAACACGAAGAAATGCAAATGAGCTTTTTTCAGTTAGATGACCCTTTATTAGAAGATATAAGAGAAGAAATTTTAGCAACGAACATTGATACCTTAACTCCAATTGAAGCGTTGATGAAGCTGAATGAGATTAAACGAATGTTGGTTAAAAAATAAAGCTCTTCATTTTGAAGAGCTTCCTTTTTTATATTGAAAGTAAATTATGCTTTTTTATCTTTAGTGCAGCACTCTTTTTTACAATCTTCTGAACAAGCTTTTTTCTCTCCTTCAGTTTTAGTGCAACATACCTTTTCGCATCCTTTTTCACAAGCTTTTTTTTTCAGCTTTAGAACAGCTTTTTTTCTTAGCACATGCTTCTTTTTCAGCAGCAGTTTTTGCTGTACATTCTTTTTTAGCCCCTTCAGAAGCTTTGTACATGTCTCCGCTACCAATACCTTCAACAAAAGCAATTAAATCTGCTTTATTAGTAATATTAGCATCGTATTTTATTGTGGCAATACTGTCGTTAAAAACAACTTTAGCATCTAAAACTCCTTCTTTCTTATTTAAATCAGAAGCAATTTTCTTAGCACACCCTATCTCACAAGTCATTCCTGAAATGTTTAAAGAAAGTTCTTTTGCGTTTGCAGCAACTACTGTTTTTTGTTCTTTAGTAGTTTCTTCTTTTTTAGCGTCGCTTTTACAACCAACAGCTAAAAAGCTTACAAAAGCTAAAGCGAATATTATTTTTTGAATTTTCATCATCTAAATTTATTGGGTTATTTGGCAAAGTTATTAATAAAATCAAATTTATAAATATAAATGTGCGATTTTTGTGTTTAAATAGATTGAAAATGAGTAGTAAACAGCGTAAATGGTTGTATTTGATAACACTTTCGATAATCTGGGGAAGTTCTTTTATTTTAATGAAAAAAGCACTGATAAGTATATCACCTATGCAAGTAGCTGCTTTACGAACTTTATTTGCTTCCATATTTATAATTATAATTGGCTTTAAAAGTTTAAATAAAATAAAAAAAAGACACTGGAAATACGTTTTAATAAGTGCTTTGGTTGGAACCTTTATACCTGCTTTTTTATTTTCATATGCTATTAAAGGTATTGATAGCTCTATAGCATCAATATTAAACTCATTAACACCTTTTAATGCTTTTATTATTGGAGCTTTAGTATTTGGTTTTACATTTAAAAAAAAGCAATTTATTGGGATTTTAATAGGTTTAGTAGGAACACTTATTTTAATTTTAAAAGGTGCAGATTTAAATCCTGATCAAAATTATTGGTATGCTTTGCTGCCAATTATTGCTTCTATAGGTTATGCTTTTAATGTAAATATTATAAAAAAACATTTACATGATTTAGATGGGCTAGCTATAACTACTGGGCATTTTTTATTAATTGTAATTCCTGTGTTAGTAATATTGGGTTTTACAGGTTTTTATACTGAATTTGAACTAAATTCTGAAACTAAGCCAGCGTTATTTTATATAATGATTTTATCAATTTTAGGAACTGCGATCGCAAAGGTTATATTTAACGATTTAGTTCATATCTCTTCACCAATTTTTGCGTCTTCAGTAACTTATTTAATTCCTATTATAGCTGTAATTTGGGGAATTGCAGATGGAGAAAAGTTAAGTGTTATCCAATTATTAGCTGGAGGTGTTATTTTATTAGGTGTTTGGTTAGTAAATAAAGCTAAATAAAAAAGAGTCAAAGCCTAAGCTTTGACTCTTTTTAGTAATTTTTAAAATATTCTATTTACTGAAAATCAGCATCAGATACTCCTTCGTTTATTTTTACTTCTTTTACAACGAAATTTAAATCCATTGGTCCAGATTTGGTCCCTATTTTATAAGGGAATTTAATTCCATTTACTTCTTTATAATCAGAATATATAGTAGGAACTTTAATTTCTCCTTGAGGCCCTTTAGCTGTTTTTACTTCCTTTACTTTTAAACCAGAAGCTATATCGTAAAAAATTTCAGACTTACCATGTTTAATTACGTAAGCATTTTTACCATTAATAGGTTCTATTCTCTCTAATTTACCTTTTTTATAAGCTAAATCTGAAAAAGGAGCAGCAGCAGACTTTGCTTGTTCAAGTTCTTCACCGGCTATTTCTTTTTTCTGACCACGAGCTTCTTGATAACCTTTTGTTCCGTCAAAAACTACTTTCTGCATTACGTTACCCATCATAGAAACTAATACTAATGATTTGTTAGGAGCTGCATTTTTTTGAACTAAATTTAATTGCATTCCTTGTACTTTAGCGTCAGAAGAAATCATTACAGATTTTACTGCATCTACTTTGTCTTTACCTCCAATAGCTTTAAAATAGTTGTCAATCACGGTTGTAGCAGTTACTCCTGCAGGAATTGGTAAACTCATTTTTGGCTTAGAAGTAGCGTTTCCTTCTTTATCGAAATATTTGATTTTATAATCAGAATTTTTCTCTAAGTTTTTTAATACTTCAATTCCTTTACCGGTAATAAAAATACGAGCTTTATCACCTTTAAAATATTTAATTGCTGCATTTTGAACATCATCTAAAGTAACAGCGTTAATGTTAGATAAATAGTTCTCATAAAAATTTTCAGGTAAGTTATAACGAGCAATGTTTAAAGCAAATCTTGCAGCTGTTCTTGGTTTTTGAACATCCATTACAAAGTTACCTACATATTTAGCTTTTGCATTTTTAAGTTCTTCAGCAGAAGCTTTTTGATAACGAATTTTATTGATTTCTTTTTGAATTTCAACTACTGCACTATCAGTAACCATATTTCTTACAGCTGCACTTGCTCTAAAAGTTGCTGCATTTCTGCTTTGTCTTAAGCTTGAGTATGATCCATAAGTATATCCTTTATCTTCACGTAAATTCATAAATAAACGTGCAGTACCACCACCACCTAAAATGTTGTTTGCTAATAAAGCTGCGTAATAATCTTTATCACCTAATTTTAAATCAAGGTTATTAACCACTGCTATTTCAGATTGAACAGCATTAGGCATATTTATAAAATTAATTTCTGTTGTTGTAGGATTTGTAGGTTTTTGCAAAGTGACATTTGGTACATTACCAGCTTTCCAATCAGAGAAAAGTTTTTTAACTAATTTCTTTGTTTCCTTTGGATTAATGTCTCCAACAATTACTAAATAAGAGTTGTTTGGACGATAATAAGTATTGTAATTATCTTTTACATCTTGTAAAGAGATGTTTTTTACAGATTCTTTCGTTGTAAACTCACCATAAGGATGATTTTTTCCATAGGTAAGTGCGTCTTCAACTCTACGAGCAATAGCTGTTACACTTTTTTCGTTAGATTTTAATCCGTCTAAAGTACGAGCTACTGACTTATCAAATTCTTCTTGAGAAAAAACAGGATTTTTAACACCATCTGCTAATAAACCTAAAATTTCAGGAAAGTATTTTTTTAAAGAAGAAGCATAAGCACCACCTTTACTATAATTAACAAAAGCACCTAAATAATCCACTTTTTCGTTAAAGTCGTCTTTAGATATTGTTGTTGTTCCGTTCCCTAATAATCCTCCCATTAAATCAGCTAAACCAGATTTAGCCCCTTCTACAGCAGGTTTATTATCAATTGTTAAACTTGCTGATGCTCTTGGTAGTTTATGGTTTTCTACCATAATAACCTCCAAACCGTTTGAAAGTTTAAACTTTTCTACTTTACCTAACTTTACTTTAGGAGCTGGTCCTGCTTTAGGTTGTTTGTTTAAATCGCGTTGTGCATTCACAGCAAAAGACATTGCTAAAATCGCGACTAATGATAAAATTTTTGTCTTCATAATTCTTTTATATTGTCTTTTGATGTTATTTTTTACTTTCAGGTAAATATTCCATTAACAAACGTTTGTTCGTTTGTAAGTATTTTTTAGCTACGTCTCTAATTTCTTCACGAGTAATAGAACGGTAAATATCTATTTCAGTATTAATTAAATTAGTATCTCCGTATAAAACATTATAACGAGCTAATGAATTTGCAATTCCTTCAACACTTGCATTAGAGTTAACAAAATTGTTTTCAAATTTATTTTGAAGTTTCTGATAATCTTTTTCTGAAATTAAATCAGTTTGTAATCTCACAACTTCTTCGTCTATTTCTTTAACTAAATCAGCTAAAGTAGTTTTACCTAATGGTAAAGCATAAATAATATAAGTTCCGTAATCTTCTTGACTTAAGTTAATTGCACCAGCTTGTAAAGCCATTTTCTTTTGATCAACTAATTTTTTATATAAAACAGAGCTTTTACCACTACTTAAATAAGAAGAAACCATATCTAAAACTCTAGAGTCACGAGTTTTCATAGAAGGTGTTCTATAAGCTTCCATAATAGCAGGAATCTGAATATTAGGGTCATAAGCTTTAGCTTCTATCTGATTTGTTATAGGATCTTCTTTTTGGAAGTTTCTTTTGATATCTTCTCCTCTTGGGATTCTTTCAAAATATTCTTTAATCCAAGTTTTAGCTTGTTTTACGTCAATGTCACCAGCAACAACTAAAGTAGCATTGTTAGGTACATAGAATTTTTTATTAAAAGCAATAAATTCTTCTAGCGTAGCATCATCTAAATGCTTCATTTTACCAATAGTTGTTCCTTTATAAGGGTGTTTTTTAAACATGTTTTTCTTAACATTCTCTAAAAAACGAGAATAAGGTTGGTTGTCTACACGTAAACGTTTTTCTTCTTTTACAACTTCGTTTTGTGTGTCAACACCATCTTGACCAATAACAGGATATAATAATCTTTCAGACTCCATCCATAAACCTAATTCTAAATTATTAGAAGGGAAAACTTCGTAATAATAGGTTCTGTCATCTGTGGTATTCGCATTGTTTTTTCCTCCGTTAGAAGAAACAAGTTTAAACCATTCTCCTTTCTTGATGTTCTTTGTTCCTTCAAATAATAAATGCTCAAAAAAGTGAGCCATTCCTGTTCTATCTGGTTGCTCATCTTTTGCACCTACATGGTACATTACTGAAGTAACAACTACTGGAGCTGACTTATCCTGATGTAAAATTACATGCATTCCATTACTTAAATCATACTCTTCAAATTCTACTTTCTGTGCATTTGCAGAAAATGCAAATAACATAGCAGTAGCAAGAGATAAAATACTTTTTTTCATTAATAAATTTTTTAGTTTTTAACTGATTTTGAAATATAGGACGTGAAATTAACTCTTTTGTTACAGTTAATTATAAAATAATATTGTAAAATTTACTTAAAAAAGTAGTAAATTTCTGAACTGTAGGTTGTTTGTTGTTTTAAAAGTGGTATATTTGCATCCGCATTTTCATTAAGAAAGTGTGCTAAGTATAACGCAAAACAAAAAGTATGTACGCAATCGTAGAGATAGCAGGGCAGCAATTTAAAGTAGCAAAAGACCAAAAAGTATACGTACACCGTTTACAAGAGGCAGAAGGATCAAAAGTAACTTTTGATAACGTAATGCTAATTGAAGATAAAGGTAACGTTACTATTGGCGCCCCAGCTATAGCAGGTGCAGGAGTAACTGCAACAGTATTAGGTCACTTAAAAGGTGATAAAGTAATCGTTTTCAAAAAGAAAAGAAGAAAAGGTTACAAAAAGAAAAATGGACACAGACAGTATTTAACTGAGATTCAAATTGATGGAATCTCTGCATCAGGTACTAAAAAGGCAGCTGCTAAAAAAGAAGCGCCTAAAGCTGCTCCCAAAAAATCATCTAAAGCTGATGATTTAAAGAAAATTGAAGGAATTGGACCTAAAATTGCATCTACATTAGTAGAAGCAGGAATTGTTTCTTTTGCAGATTTAGCTAAAGCTAAACCAGCTAAAATTTCTGAAATTATCGAAGGAGTTCGTGGTAATCACGTAACTGATACTTGGCCAAAGCAAGCTGAATTAGCAGCTGCTGGTAAGTGGGATGAATTAAAAGAATGGCAAGATAAGTTAGACGGAGGAGTTGAAAAATAATCCCGTAAAAGTTTAATCTAAAAAACTCAATAAAATGGCACATAAAAAAGGTGTAGGTAGTTCGAAGAATGGTAGAGAATCAGAATCGAAACGATTAGGAGTAAAGATTTTTGGAGGACAAGCTGCAATTGCAGGTAATATTATTGTTCGTCAGAGAGGAACAACTCACAATCCAGGTGAAAACGTTTACATGGGTAAAGATCATACTTTACATGCTAAAGTTGATGGTGTAGTTGAATTCAGAAAGAAAAAAGATAATAGATCATATGTTTCAGTAACTCCATTCGAGGCTTAAGAAACTTAATTGATTAGATACAAAAGTGCAAACATATATATGTTTGCACTTTTTTGTTTTATAATTTTTTAAAATATATCTAAAAGAAAAAGACATCATTGTAGAAACGATGTCTTTTAAATTTTATCATTATTGATTAATCCCCCAATTTATCAAAATGATCCCCTTGTGTATTATGATGCAAATATGAGATTAAAATATATTTTAAAATCACACTTTTGTATAAATGGTATTGTTTTTTGTATAAATGGTAACTCATTGTTTTTTTTAAGTATATAAGATGTTTTTTTGGTGTTGAAATAGGTTTTGTTGATTTTATTTTTACATATATATCAATTACATTTGATGAAAATCCCTATTAAATATGTTAAGAGCTGTTATTGTTGATGATGAACCAAAAGCTATACAAAGTCTTTCTTGGGAGCTGTCTAATTTTAATAGTGACATTGAAATAATAGACACTTTTACAGAGGCAGATAAAGCAATTAAGTATATTAATGAAAATTTGATAGATTGCTTATTTTTAGATATTGAAATGCCTACAATGGATGGTTTTCAATTATTAGAGAAATTAACTTCTAGAGATTTTCCGGTTGTTATAACTACAGCTTATAATGAATATGCAATTAAGGCTCTAAAAAATGAAGCTATAGACTATTTATTAAAACCAATTGATACTGATGATTTAAGTATCACTATTGATCGGATTAAAGCTTATCATTCAAAAAGTAATAGTAATGAAAAGTTTGAAAAATATTATCGAGCTTTACTCAGAAGTTTAATAGAAGAAAGATAACTATTAATACTGATGGAAAACTTGTTTTTTTAGAGCAGTCAGAGATATTATTTGTAGAATCTGATGGTAATTATAGTTCAATACATACTACATTGAATAAAAAAATTGTTGTTACTAAGAAATTGAAAGAAATAAATGACTTGTTACCTGATGAACACTTTTTTAGAATACACAATTCATTTGTAATAAATTTAAATAAAGTTAAAGAGTTTTTAAAATCTGATGGATATGTGATTTTAGAAGACAATCATAAAATACCTGTATCACGCCAAAGAAAATCGGATTTTTTAGAAAAATTTTAATAATGAAATTTATATATACTTCTATACTACTTATTTTAATTTCATCATTAAGCTTTTCTCAAAAAAGAAATGTAGATAGTTTAATAATTGCTGCAATAGAAAACAAAGAATCTAGTTATTTTAATCTTCAAAAACATTTTAGAAGAATTCGTTTTACTGATGTTCAAATTGAAAAAATTTTAAATGAGAGTAAAAAAAACAAATACTTAATTGGGGAAATATTTGCAAAGAATACTGAAGGTCGTTCATATAGAAATATAACAGAGTATACAAAGGCAGCAGAGAAGTATAAAGAAGCTTTAAAGTTGTCTAAAAAAGCAAATAGCTTAGAGGCTCAAATTGTAACTTTAAAT
>CAZCHR010000044.1:0-15868 GCA_964498665.1 uncultured Tenacibaculum sp.
TCCCGCCTTGAGTACAAGTAAAAAACCTCAATAGTATTGTTGAGGTTTTTCGTTTAATATTTATTTATCTCCTTTTTAGCCATTTCAAATTCTTCTGGTCTGTTAATATTTCTAATTAAAGAATCATCAACTTCAACAATTTCTACATCAGAATTAATTAACATTTTACGCGGACAAGAATAACCTTGTGCTAAATATTGTAGTAATTTTGTGTATGCTTTGGGCTCGTAAATGGTAATTAAAGGCTCAGGAAACTCTTTATCTTTTCCTTTTATAGCTGTCGCTAACTTAGTAGGATTTCTTTTTTGTAATAATAATTCGATGAGTTCAAAATTTACAAAAGGAACATCGGTAGCTAATACTAACCAAGCTGAATTTGGATCTTTTTGAAAAACTGAACAAATTCCTCCAAATGGACCTAAGTTGATAAAGGTATCATGAATTTCATCAGTTTTATTAGAGTTAGATTCAACAGAATAAAAAGTTTCTATATTATTAGATTCTAATAATTCTTTAACGTGTTCTTTTTGAGGTTTTCCATGATAATCTAATTGAGATTTATCGGTTCCCATTCGAGTACTTTTTCCTCCAACTAAAACAAGTCCTTTAACAATAGGGATATGTTCTTTAATTAAGAGATTTATATGAGACGTGATTTTATCAACTTCATCAATTGTATAAGAAGTAATATTTTTAATATTAGGAAATTTATCAATCAAACAATTAAAATATTCAACGTCGGAATTTAATTTTATGACGAACTGAATATTGGTAATTTGATCTAATCTTTTTTTTATGGAAGCTTCTTTTTCTGGATCTAAAATTAATATTTGTTTTACTCCTTGATAATGGTTTCCGTTTACAAACACAAAATCGTGATTTATAAACTGTAAACGTTGCTCAAATTTATTTACTAACGACGTTGTATTGATTTGCAAATTCCCTTCGTGATGAAAAGTGTATTCTGATAAGTTATTTTTATTAACATTTTTAGCATGTGAAGCATCAAAATACGCTAAATTATAACTTGATAAACTTGAAGAAATGGTACGAACCAAATCCTCAATAACTCCACATTTAGTTCCTAAAATAGCAACTTCATTAGTCGCATAATTATCATTATGCTTTCTTGTGATATTTGCGTGCTTTTGATGTGCCATTTATAAGTTTTCGATTTTATTTTGAGATGCTAAAATACCATGTGTAATAGATGAGCTAAAACCTTCTTGTTCCATCTTATTTAAACCTGTAATTGTAATTCCTTGGGGAGTGGTTACTTTATCGATTTCACTTTCTGGGTGATTTCCGTTTTGTAAAATTAATTCAGCAGCACCTTTAATGGTTTGCGCTGTTATTTTTTGCGCTAATTCTGAATTAAAACCAATCTCAATACCACCTTGCATTGCTGCTCTTAAATAGCGTAAAGCAAAAGCGATTCCGCTTGCTGCTAAAACTGTAGCTGAAGCCATTAATTCATCTTCAATAAAAACAGTTTCTCCTAAATTTTTAAAAATAGTTTCTACTTTGTTTTTTTGTCCATCAGTACTATCAATTGTAGAAATACAAGTCATAGATTGTTTAATTGCTGCAGCGGTATTTGGCATTGCTCTAAACAAAGGAAGTTCTTTTTTTATGACAGATTTTAATTCTAATAAAGAGATTCCGGTAACAGTAGAAATAACAGTTTGATTTGTAAGTTCAGAAGATAATTCTTCTAAAATTTGAACTGTTTTTTGAGGTTTTACACATACTAAAATAATAGTAGCATCTTTTATCGCTTCGTTATTATTTAGTGTTACTAAAACTCCAGCGTCAGTATATTTTTTAAGAGAAGTTGTTTTTCTTCTAGATAAACTTAAATCAGATGGTTGTAATCCACTTTCTAAAAGTCCATCTGCTATTGCACACCCTAATTTACCTGCTCCTATAATTGCTATTTTATCCATTTTTAATATCTGATTTTCCGCCAGTTTTTTCTACTAATTTTACTTCTTTAATTACCATTTCTTGATTAATGGCTTTGCACATATCATAAATAGTTAAACAAGTAGCTGATGCTCCTGTTAACGCTTCCATTTCTACACCTGTTTTTCCTTCAATAGTCACTTTGCAAAGTACTTCAATATTTTCTTTGTCAATAATATTAATGTTGATATCTACTCCGTTAATTAATAACGGATGACACATAGGAATAATATCTGATGTTTTTTTTACTGCTTGAATTCCAGCAATAATTGCTGTTTGAAAAACAGGTCCTTTTTTGGTAATTAATTCTTCGTTGTTAAAATGAGAAATAATTTCGGTACCTAAAAACATGGTTGCTTTTGCAATAGCAGTTCGTTTCGTGATTTTTTTATCAGAAACATTTACCATTTTAGGTTGATTTTGCTCGTTTATGTGGGTGAATTTATTCATTATTTATATCTAATTATAGGGAAAACTTCTCCTGATTTAAATGTCATTTCTTCAGTTTTAGGTAATTCGATAAAACCATCTGCTTGTGTTAAACTTGCTAAATCACCAGAACCATTTCCTTTTATTGGTGTTGCAATTAAATGACCAAAACGATAGCTTAATTTAACTTGTAAAAAGTAGGTTAAATTAGGTTTGAAATTAACATCATCAGAAAGTATTGCGTTTTGTGTTTTTTCTTTAATTCCGATTGATTTATAATACCAAGGAT
Source organism: uncultured Tenacibaculum sp. (assembly GCA_964498665.1). GTDB lineage: Bacteria > Bacteroidota > Bacteroidia > Flavobacteriales > Flavobacteriaceae > Polaribacter. Next base: position 2,684 of record CAZCHR010000044.1, read on the forward strand.
AAAAATACATCATACAATTTACAAAAGTCGAAACTGGATTCCCTGGAAAAGCAAAGACAATTGTCTTATTATTTTTCTCACCCTGATAAACATCCTGTTCACTAATGCCTAAAGACGTTGTGCGTCCGAACCAGAAAGGTTTTCCAGGGCGTTGAGTTACTCTATGAAATAGTTTTTTTACTCCTAATTCATCTAGTACTTCAGGTAAAAAATCGAACTTTCCTTTACTTACTGCTCCACTAAATAATAAGACATCGAATTCTTGTAAGTATTTATCTATTTTTTCTTTTAAAACTTCTTTGTTGTCTGGTATATGTCTGGTTTCAGAAGGAATATTTATTTTATTTAGTAATGAAACTAAAGTATATACATTAGATCTTCTTATTTGATAATCTAAAGGCGTTTCGTTTACATCTACTAATTCATCACCAGTAGAAATAATTAGCGCTTTAGGTTGCTTCGCAACTTTTACAGTTGCTTTTCCAACAGTAGCAATTACGCCAATTTCGGCAGGAGAAATAACTGTGTTTTTAGAAATTAAAAGATCACCTTGGGTTTTATCTTTTCCTTTCTCATGGATGTTTTGACCATCGTTAATATTATCAACAGTAATCGTTGCAACTCCATTTTCGATGCTAACATCTTCATAACGAATTACAGTATCACAATTATTAGGTAATACAGCTCCGGTCATTACTTCTATACAGTTTTCATCTTGTTGCATAGATAATTGCTTACTACCAGCAGGTTGAATTCCTTCTATTTTAAAACTTCGTTGTCCGTTTTTAAAATGAATATAATTAATTGCAATTCCGTCCATTGCAACACGATTGAAAGGAGGGAAATCTCTATCGGCAACAATATCTTCTTTTAATACTCTGCCAACAGATTGTAAAAAAGGAATTTCTTCAACTCCAAAACCTACCGTGTTTTGTAATATTATATGTTTTGCTTCTTCTACTGAAATCATATATTTAGTGCTATTATAAAGCTAGTTTTGAATGACGTATGCTTATAATTTAATTTGCGGGGGTAAATGTTTTTATTGAAGCATAATAACTTTCACCTTCAATAGTCTCAAAGATTTTTTCTTTAAAAAAAGTTAACTTTTCCTTCAATGCTTTAACATTATCATCACATAAATACAAGTATTTTTCTATGTCAGATTCGATTAATATTAGTTCATTAAAAAAATTAAGCTTTTTAATATTTTCTTTATGATTCTTATTAAATTCTACAATAATAAAAACAGCAAAACCATTATCATCAGTTGTTGTAATTTCTTCATTAAGCTGATATTGCCTAATTATTTCCATTTGTATATAATCATCTTTACCATATAAGGATAATAAAAATGGGATATTAGGATTATTATAAACGTGTTTTACTTTTTTATTAAGTTTTTTCTTTTTAAAATATTTATTCAAACGTTTTAATAGGTACATAAATCACAATGTTTATTTCTTTTTCTTACTGTTTTACAAAAGGTTTATCCACCAATTGTACTCATACTTTCACTTACATTTCCTTTTTTACGGTTTGCCTCTGCAATAAATCCGTTTTCAGGTTTTTCTTTTATGAGTGATAAAAAGAGTTCTTTTAAATCATCGTTACTTGCTCCGTTTCTAATAAAATCGCGTAGGTTAAAAACTCCATCGTCAAACAAACAATTTTTAAAAGTACCAGTTGAGGTAATACGAATACGATTACAATCATTACAAATAGTTCGCGTAAATGCAGGGATAATCCCTACAGTTCCTTTATGGTTTTCAATAGAAAAATTACGAGAGGTTGATGATTTTTCAGAAACGATTGTTTCTACATCGTATTCAGATTTTATCTCATTTAAAATTTTGGTATAACTCCAGTTTTCTTGCATATCGCGTTGCCCTTTTCCGTTAAAAGGCATTTCTTCAATAAAACGAATAGCAATGTTTTTATCTTTTGTTAAAGCAACGAAATCATTAATTTCATTGGTGTTAAAACCAGATTGAACAACTACATTTAATTTTAAATTCAGCGAGCTTTGTTCTAAAAGTTTAAAGGTTTCGTAAACTTCAGGAAAAACATCACGACGTGTAATTTTATGAAATTTATCAGCATTTAAACTATCAATACTTAAGTTAATAGTTTTTACTTTCTTTAACTTTTCTAAACTTGTAATATGTTTCGCAATTAAAGCCCCATTTGTAGTGATATTTATAGCATCTAATAAATCATTATAAGATAACATTTCTAAAAAAAACATAAAATCTTTACGAACAAAAGGTTCACCACCTGTTAAACGGATTTTATTAACTCCTAATTCGGTAAGTACACGAATAATTCGGTACATTTCTTTATAGGTTAAAAGCTCTTTTCTTGGAACAATATCAATTCCTTGAGCTGGCATACAATATTGACAACGAAGGTTGCAACGATCGGTTACAGCTAATCGAACATAGTTAATTTGTCTACCAAAATTATCGATAAGTTTGCTCATATAACAAAGGTAATAAATAACATTAATGAATACCGATAAATAGTTAAACGGTAATTTTTAATGTTAATTTTTCAGCTATCGCATTACTTTTAAATAATCTCCATTTTCTTTAATAAAAAAGAAGCGTTCATGTTTTTACACACTCCGTTTTTCATTTTATAATCAAAATGTAGTTCATCGTTTATAATTTCTGCATCGAAATAATAGTTTTCTATTGTTGGATATTCTGTAGCTAAATCACATAAACTCACATCGTGAGTAGCAATGATTCCTGTAGATTTTGACTTGTTTAATTTTTCAACGAATTTTTTTGAACCTATCGCTTTGTCTTTACTATTTGTTCCCTTTAAAATTTCATCTAAAATGATAAAATAATTTTCGTTTTTAATTTCGTTTACGATGAATTTTAATCGTTTTAATTCAGCGTAAAAATAAGATTCATCATCGTTTAACGAATCTGAAGTTCGCATGCTGGTAATTAGTTTAATAGGATTGTATTTAATTTTATTAGTACAAACAGGTAATCCGCAGTTAGACATTACAATTGCTAATGAAACAGTTCTTAAAAAAGTACTTTTACCAGCCATATTTGCTCCGGTTACAATAAAAAACTGTTCTTGATTTACCGAAAAATCATTGTCTATTCTTTTTGAGGTATCTAATAAGGGATGTCCTAAGTTTATAGAGTTTAAAACGGATTTTTCGTTACTAATAGTCGGAAAAATATATTTGGGTTTATTAAAAGAAAAATTAGCCAATGAGTTTTGAGCATCAAAAAATGAAACAACACTAAACCATTCTTCAACAGTGTTTTTATACGTTGAAATCCATTTTTCTATTTTAAAAGTGTTGCGAATATCCCAAAGAAAAAGTCCATTACCAATTACAGCTATAATAACATTGTTTCGTTGATCAAAAGCATCTAATATTTTAGAAAATTCTTTAAATATATCAGAAGCTTTTTTGTTTTTTAATTGAATTATTTTCTGCTTATCTTTTAATGTTGAATTTGTAAACTCTTCACTTTCTATTTGAGCTAACAACTGATGGTATTGATTAAAAATCTCTTTGGCATTGCTTGTTTCGGTATATAAATTCTGAATGTTTTTAATAAAAAACGCAGTAATACTTAACCCAATAAAAAACCATATTAAAACAATTGAAAACGGAATTATACTAAAATATAATAACCCAATTAAAACAATAGAAATTACTGAAAAAAGTAATGATAAAATCGATAATAATTTAGGTAATTTCGATTCGTAAGATTGTATCCAATTTGTTATAGTAGGTATAGAAGCTTTAGTATTTATTAAACTTGCAACCGCTGTAAAATGTTGTCGCCATTTTGTTTTTAAAGCAAGTTGTTTAATAACCTCTTGTTTGTTTTTAATATTATCAATGTCGTTACTTGTTAAAACTGATGCAAGTAGTTTTTTTCCCTCATTGGTTGCGGTTCTATTTATGTATTGAAAAAATGATTTTACACCAAATAAATCGATGTCATTACTAAAATAATGTTCAGGATTTGTAAATTCTTTTCCATTATCTAAATGAGAATAATTACCATTTAAAACATCAATTTCTGTATTATTTATTTTAAGTTTTGTTTCTGTAAGTTTTTTTAATTTTTTTAAATCTGTATGTTTTAATAGTAAGAATATAAAAACTGCAATACTTAATAAACTACCAATAAAATAAAAGTTGGATTTTTTAAAACCATAATAAATAGTAAAACCAATACTTAAAAAAGCTAAAAGTCTTAACATACGCGTTCTTAATAGCTGACTTTTAACATCTTTAAGTTTTGCACTTAAATGATTTATTTCTTCTTTATAAAATTGAATTGCTTCTTGCATTTGTTGTTAAATAAATATTGCTGTAAAAGTACGTATAGCCATTTAATTATCTGTATAAAATTGTATTTTCGTAGTATGCCAACTCCGTTAGAACTTCAAATAAAAACATTACCAAACTCACCAGGTGTTTATCAATATTTTGATAAAGAAGATGTAATTATATATGTTGGTAAAGCAAAGAATTTAAAGAAACGCGTTTCTTCTTATTTTAATAAGAATCATGAAAATGGTAAAACAAGAGTTTTAGTAAAAAAAATAGTTAGAATAGAGCATATTGTGGTAGATACTGAAACCGATGCTTTATTACTTGAAAATAATCTGATAAAAAAATACAAACCTCGTTATAACATTTTATTAAAGGATGATAAATCATATCCTTGGATTTGTATAAAAAAAGAACGTTTTCCTCGGGTTTTTTCTACTCGAAGAATTGTTAAAGATGGATCGGAATATTTTGGTCCTTACACCAATATGAAAACAGTTCATACACTGTTAGATTTAATAAAAGAATTATATCCGTTAAGAACTTGTAAATACGATTTAAGTGAAGAGAAAATAAATTCAGGTAAGTATAAAGTTTGCTTAGAATATCATTTAGGAAACTGTAAAGGAGCTTGCGAAGGGTTGCAAACTGAAGAGAATTATTATGATGACATTAGAATAATTCGAAATATTATTAAAGGGAATTTTAAAGAAAGTTTAGAGCGCTTACAAAATATTATGATTGAGTTTGCTTCGGATATGAAGTTCGAGGAAGCTCAAAAAATAAAAGATAAATTAGTTTCACTTCAAAATTATCAAGCAAAATCTACGATTATAAATCCATCAATAAATAATGTAGACGTATTTTCAATTATTTCTGATGAAACACATGGATATGCTAACTTTTTTAAAATAATGAACGGATCTATCGTTCAGTCTTACACTACCGAAATAAAAAAGAAGTTAGATGAAACAGATAAAGAATTATTAGAATTATTCATTATCGAAACTCGTAACCGATTTAATTCTTTATCAAGAGAAGTGTATGCTCCTTTTAATGTCGATTTAGGAGAGCAAATAAAAGTTACTGTACCTAAATTAGGAGATAAAAAACGCATTGTAGAATTATCTGAAAGAAATGCGAAATATTATCGTATGGAACAATTTAAACAGATAAAAATTGTAGACCCAGATCGTCATGTAAAACGTATAATGAGTCAGATGCAAAAAGATTTGCGTTTACATGAGGAACCTCGTCATATCGAATGTTTCGATAATTCAAATATTCAAGGAACACATCCAGTTGCCGCTTGTGTTGTTTTTAAAAACGGTAAACCAAGTAAAAAAGATTACCGACACTACAATATTAAAACTGTTGATGGACCTGATGACTTTGCTTCAATGGAAGAAGTTGTTTTTAGACGTTATAAACGCTTGTTAGAAGAAAAACAATCGCTACCTCAATTAATTGTTATTGATGGAGGTAAAGGGCAATTATCATCTGCATTAAAAAGTTTAGATGTTTTAGGTTTACGAGGTAAAATTGCAATTATCGGAATTGCAAAACGATTAGAAGAAATTTATTACCCTGGAGATTCTATTCCGTTATATTTAGATAAAAAATCTGAAAGTTTAAAGATTGTTCAGTTTTTACGGAATGAAGCACATCGCTTCGGAATTACATTTCATAGAAATAAACGAAGTAAAAGTGCTATCCAATCTGAATTAGAATTAATACCAGATATTGGTAAACAAACCATTACTAATTTATTACGTAAATTTAAGTCGGCTAAAAGAGTAAAAGAAGCAACTTTAGATGAGTTAAAAGAAATTATAGGCTTTTCAAGAGCACAGAAAGTATATCAATATTATCAAAAAGAGAAGTAATGAAAAAATTGCTAATTCTATTATTTTTTCCTGTATTGCTGTTTTCACAAAAACAACCTAAAGTAGGTTTGGTTTTAAGTGGTGGTGGTGCAAAAGGATTTGCACATGTAGGTGTTTTAAAAGAATTAGAAAAAGCAAATGTACAAGTAGATTATATTGGTGGAACAAGTATGGGATCTATTATAGGAGGTTTGTATTCTGCAGGATACTCAGCAGATCAAATTAAAAAAATTGTTGGTAGTACAGATTTTTTTAATGTTCTACAAGATAAAATATCTAGAAGTGAAAAACCTCTTTTTAAAAAACAACATGGTGAAAAATATATAGTTTCATTACCTATAAAAGAAGGTAATATAGGGCTTCCATTAGGTTTATCTAAAGGACAAAATGTTTTAAATTTTTTAACTGAATTATTAGCCCCTGTTGATGAAATAAATGATTTTTCTAAACTACCAATACCTTTTTATTGTGTAGCTACCAATATAGAAACAGGAGCAGAAGAAATTCTTGAAAAAGGATCTTTACCTTTAGCATTAAGAGCAAGTGCAGCTTTCCCTTCTTTATTAAATCCTGTAGAAATTGATGGAAAATTAATGGTAGATGGAGGAGTTGTAAATAATTTCCCTGTAGATATAATGAAGGAAAAAGGAATGGATTTAATAATTGGTGTTAGCGTACAAGGACAATTGTTAAAAAAAGACGAATTAGCCTCTATAGCATCTTTATTAATGCAAATTGTTAATTTTCAGATGTACAAAAAAGCTGATGAGCAAATAAGTTTACTAAATATATATGTAAGACCTGATATTGTTGAGTATAGTGTAATATCTTTTGATAAAAAAGATGAAATATTAAAGCAAGGAATTAAAGCAGCAAAACCTTTTAAAGTAGTTTTTGATAGTATAGCTAAACTACAGCATATCAAAAAGAAAAGACCAGTTTTAACATTAAAAGAAGAAAAATTTCTAGTAGATAGAATTATTATTAAAGGTAATAAGAATTATACCAATAATTATATACTAGGAAAGTTACAATTAAGAAAAGGAGATAGTGTTTCTTATAAAGAAATCTCTAAAAAAATCAACACATTAACAGCATCTAAAAACTTTAAGAGAATTGATTATCATCTTGATAAATCTTTTGAAGGTAAAAAATTAGAATTGGTTGTTAAAGAAGAAAAAGTAAAGTCATATTTACGTTTTGGTTTACATTATGATTTATTATATAAATCAGCAGTATTATTAAATTATAGCCATAAAAAACTACTTTTTCAAAATGATGAACTGTCTTTAGATATGGGAATAGGTGATAAAATAAGATATGATTTTCAGTATTTTATTGATAACGGATTATTACCTAGTTATGGTTTCAACTCCAGATTTAATGTTTTTAATACTGACTTTTTATTTGACTCTAACTTAATAAATATAAGATATGCTGATTTTACCAATGCATTTTATATACAAACAACTGTAGATAAAAAATTTGCATTAGGTTTTGGTATAGAGCAAAAAAATATAAAAGTGAGTTCTGAAAACATACTAACTAATGGAGAAAAAACATTTTTTGATAGTAGTAATTATATAAATGTAAATTCATTTTTAAAACTAGATACTTACAATAAAAAAATGTTTCCAACCAAAGGTTTTTATGCTGATGTAGGATTTAAATGGTTTCTTTGGTCGGATAGAAATAGTCAGTTATCAGGTTTAGCTCAAGGAAGCGAGCCCTTCCGTCAGTTTTCTCAAATAGGTGGAAAATTTGGTTTTGTAACTACTTTTTATGATAAACTAACATTTCATTATATATCAGAAGCTGGTTATACTTTAGGTAAAAAAGCATCACAAATGTTTGATTATCGTTTAGGAGGCTATAATCAAAATTATATTAATAATTTCGTTCCATTTTATGGGTATGAAACTGGTGCGTTAAATGATCAATCATTTTTAAGATCAGAATTTAATTTTAGATATAAACTTTTTAAAAGGCACTATGCAACGGTAATTGCTAATTATGCAAGAGCTGAAGAAGACGTATTGAAAAAAGGTAGTTTATTTAAAAATACCAAATCTGGATATGCACTAGGATATAGTGTAGAAACTTTTTTAGGGCCAATAGAATTAAAATACAGTTGGTCGCCAGATCATTCTGAAAACTATTTGTTATTTAATTTAGGTTTTTGGTTTTAATAAATTACCTCACTATTTTATCAACTCCTTTTTTATTACATTTCTTTTTCTAATGTAAAAGAAAACTCAGATCCTTTACCAAAATCACTCTTTAATAATATTGTTTCATTGTGAGCTTCTATAATATGCTTTACAATAGATAAACCTAAACCTGAACCTCCTTGTTCACGAGAACGACTTTGATCTACTCTATAAAAACGCTCAAATAAACGAGAAATATGTTCTTGTTTTATTCCTTCTCCATCATCTATTACTTTAATGATAAATTTATTTTGATTATAAGTTTCAATACTTACTCGAGTTATACCGCCTATTTTACCGTATTTTATAGAGTTTACAACTAAATTAATTAGCACTTGCTCAATTCTTTCAACATCACCTTTTACAAAATAAGGGAAGTCATAAATACGATCAAACATTAAAGTTATATTTCGTTTTTTAGCTTTCATTTCAAATAAATCAAAAACATTTTGTACTAGTTCTATAATATTAAATGTTTCAATATTCATTTTCATTCCCTCAGTTTCTAATTTAGCAATCATATCTAAATCTTTAATAATAGAGGTTAACCTTTCTACTCCTTTATTTGCTCTACTAAGGTATTTTGTTCTTATTTCTTCGTCTTCAGCAGCTCCTTCTATCAAGGTTAAAATATATCCTTGTACTGTAAATAATGGTGTTTTTAATTCGTGTGCTACATTCCCTAAGAAATCCCTACGAAAAGAATCTCGTTGTGTTAGTAAAGCAATCTCTTCACTTTTACCTTCAACATATTTTTGTACACTTTTTGTTAAAGCTTCAACATCGGTAGTTACTTTTTTTCTTTCTAAATCATTAACATCTAAAATAGAAATATCTTGATATAGCTTTCTAACTCTCTGGTATATAAAATATTCAGCTCTATATTGTATTACAAAAAAAGATACAATAAACATTGTTACTCCGAAAACAAGTACAGTTCCTATTCCTAATAAATTAATTAAAAAAAGGTAAGAAAGCAATGCTATTACAACTGATAATAAAGTTGAATATAGTGCTGACCAAAGAGCATATTTGTATGTTTTTTTTATTTTTTTCACGTATTAATATATTTTCATGAAGGGTTACAAGTTAAGTTTAAAAAAAATAGATTGCTTTAAAGCAATCTATTTTTTTTATTTATCAGAACCTTCTATTACAAATTTATAACCGACACCTTTTACGGTTTTGAAAAAATCATCACCAATTTTTTCTCTAAGTTTTCTAATATGTACATCTATTGTTCTACCACCAACAACAACTTCATTACCCCAAACACTATCTAAAATAACTTCTCTTTTAAATACTTTTCCTGGTTTAGAAGTTAGTAAAGAAAACAATTCGAATTCTTTTCTTGGAAGTGATATTTTTTTATCTCCCTTAAAAACAACATATTCATCTCTATTAATTACGATATTACCAATTTTCGTTGTAGAGTCTGATTTTTCATCAGTTTTTAAACGACGTAATAATGATTTTACTTTACTTACCAATACTTTTGGTTTTACTGGCTTTGTAATATAATCATCTGCACCAGCATCGAAACCAGCTACTTGTGAATAATCTTCACCACGTGCCGTTAAAAAAGAAATAATTACATCTTCTAAAGGTTTAATATTTCTAATTTTTTCACACGCTTCGATACCATCCATTTCTGGCATCATTATATCTAATAAAATTAAATGTGGTTGTATTTTTTTAGCAGTTTTTACAGCCTCTACTCCATTTTCTGCTGTAAATACTTGATAGCCTTCAGACTTTAAATTATAACCTACGATTTCTAAAATATCTGGTTCATCGTCTACAAGTAAAATTTTAACATCGCTAGTATTCATAGTGCGTTTTTATATTGTGTTATCCAAAAGTAACGATAAAATTATAAATGATGTATAGAGTTATTGAACTTAACGTTCATTTAATCTTTAATAAACATTAGCTTTAAAAACTTAAGTTTTTAACTCTTTTTGTATCTTTATCCAAATTGATTCCTATGAAACTTATTCCATCATTCGGTGAAATATCATCTAAAACCAAAGATACTTTTAAACGTTTTCCTTTTACTATTTCTTGGACAATTGTTGGAACTTTATTTACATTATTTGCTATTGAAACAAATACTTTTGATGACATTTTTTATGGTAAAATAATTCTAACATTTATTCTCGGAATTAGTTGGTTTATCGCATCACGTTTTTTCGAAGAACAATTTAAAACCAGTAAAGAGTGGTTTATGTTGGTTCCTTTGGTGTTTATTCTAGCCTTTTACTTTCATTTACCAACAGATGAAACTCGATTTAATAATGAATTTATCATTCGTTTTATCTTGTACTTTATCGGTGGACATTTACTCGTATTTGTTGCTCCTTTTGTCTTGAAATGGAATAAATCAGCTTATTTCAACTATTTAAAGTCTATTTTTGTAGCTATTGTACGAAGTTTATTTTTCTCATTAATTCTGTATTTAGGAATCGTTTTAGCACTACTTGCTGTAAAACATTTATTTAATGTTGATATTAAAGGAGAGCGCTTTTTTCAGATATTTATTATCTGTTTAGGTATTGTAAATACGTGGATTTACCTTTCTGATTTCCCAAAAGATATTCACTCACAAATAACAATTGATTATACCAAAGCTTTAGAAGTATTGGTAAAGTATATTTTAATTCCGTTAGTAATTTTATACCTCATCATTTTATATGCTTACAGTTTAAAAATTGTAATTAACTGGAACTTACCTAAAGGATGGGTTTCGTACTTGGTAATTGCATTATCATTCTTAGGGTTTATCATTCAAATATTAATAAATCCGATTCAGAAAACATCAGATTCGCGCCCTATAAAAAGATTTCATCCTTGGTTTTACTATTTATTATTACCTTTAATCGGATTGCTATTTGTAGCAATTTTTAAAAGAATAAATGAATACGGTATTACAGAAAACCGTTATTTTGTTTTGGTTTTAGCATTGTGGATTTTAGCCATGACACTTTATATGTTGTTTAGTAAAATCAAAAGAATACTTGCATTTCCTCTCAGTTTAGCTATAATTACTTTGTTTATTTCGATAGGATTTTGGGGTGTTTTTTCGGTATCTACAAATAGTCAGGTTTCGAGATTTGAAAAAGTATACAACGATATTAAAAACACCGATTTTACCACTACTTATCAGAAGAAAGATCAATTACGTTCTATTATTAACTACTTAAATAAAAAAGAGGAAATAGATAAAATAACTCCTATCTTGGGTTATAAACCATCAACAGCATTTAGCACCAAAAGTAATTGGCAGTTGCAAAGTAAATTAATGGATACATTGGCTATTAAAGTTACCGATAAACCTACAGATAAGTATCGAAACTACCATTATAGTATTAACGAGTTTAACATGCTCATAAATACTAAAGGATATGACTACTTAAAGAATATGTATTTGGGAAGCAATGGTAATGAAAAAGAAAAAACAATTGATAAATACCGATTTTCATTACAAAAAGAATCGAATATTATTGCGATTTGGAAAGAAGATGAGTTTTTAGGTAATATTGACTGTTCTGAGTTAATTAATAAACTTAAACAACAAGACAAAAACTATAATATTAACAGTTCGTTAATGACTTTAGAAAAAGAAATTGCTTCTTTAAAAATAAAGATGCTGTTTAAAAGTATTTCTAGGTCTAACCCAAACAAAGAAGACAAAAACTATATGTTAAACGCAAACCTTTACGTTTTAATTAAAGAAAAAAATGCTGAGTAAAACCAACATACAAAACATCTTGTTTTTAGATATAGAAACAGTACCACAACAAGAAAAATGGAACGATGTTTCTGAGGAAAAACAAGAGCTCTATGCTTTAAAAACACAATACCAACGTAAAGATGAAATCTCAGCTAAAGATTTTTACCATCGTGCAGGTATTTGGGCAGAATTTGGAAAAATAATTTGTATTTCGGTAGGTTATTTTGTAGAAAGAGAAGGCGTAAATCAATTACGAGTAACTTCATTTTATGACGATGATGAAACCAAAATATTAACCGATTTTAAAGAATTACTCGACAAACATTTTAATTTAAACAAACACCTATTATGCGCACATAATGGTAAGGAATTCGATTTTCCGTACATAGCACGTAGAATGATTATTAACCGAGTAGATTTACCTAAAAAACTAAACTTATTTGGTAAAAAACCATGGGAAATACCACATTTAGACACTATGGATTTATGGAAGTTTGGCGATTACAAACACTTTACTTCGTTAAAATTATTGACTTCTATTTTAGGCATACCTTCACCCAAACAAGATATTGACGGTAGCGAAGTAGCGAATGTGTATTACAAAGAAAAAAACTTACAACGTATTGTAGAATATTGCGAACGCGATACTGTAGCTGTTGCGCAGTTGTTACTACGTTTTTTAAATAAACCGCTCTTAGACGATAAAAATATTATAACCATTTAAGTATAATACTTTTTGTTTTATTGGCGATAATTATTATATTTAACTCATAAAATTGCAAAAGAAATAGTCCCCTTATTCCTTTTATTTTTTAAATATCGATGGTATAAACTTTCTTAACAGATTACGGTAAAAGAATACTATGATGTGCTATGTTTAATTTATTACATGAAATATAGATTAATAAAGGATACTAAAAGTAGGTTTATCCAACCTAAAAAAACGGATAATAAAACTTTTTATACATATATAACCAGTTACCAAAAACTATGGAGCGTTCGCCGAAAATATTTTAGTCTTTAAATTATATT
>CAZCHR010000045.1:0-15644 GCA_964498665.1 uncultured Tenacibaculum sp.
TGAGAGTATTGAATAATTTTTGAAGCAGTAAAATCATGTACGCCTGAAAAGTTTTTCTGAGGATCTACGATAGCGTAATAATTACCACCATAAGAAACATCAAAAGTAATTTCTCCTAATTCAGGACACTCTATAGTTAAGTTTTCAGCAGCCAAGTAACTTTTAACGTTTGTTAATCGTACCCAATCAACTTTTTGACCTGTTTGTTGGTATTCAATTTCAACCAAACCAGCTGGTGCTTCCATTCTGATTTTCCCAGGAACTTTTGGAGTAATAAGTCCTTCTTCGATAGCAATAGTAATGGTACCTATTGTTCCATGTCCACACATAGGTAAACAACCAGAAGTTTCAATAAATAAAATTGCAAAATCATTTTCAGGACTATGTGGCGGAAACAAAATTGAACCACTCATCATATCATGACCACGTGGTTCAAACATTAATCCTTTTCTTATCCAGTCATATTCTTTTAGAAAATGTTGGCTTTTTTCGCTCATGGTATTTCCAATTAAATTAGGACCTTCACGAGCAACTACTCTTACTGGGTTTCCACAAGTATATGCATCGACGCAAAAAAAAAGTTTTTTTCATCATAAATTGAATCGTCAACTTGTTTTCTATCATAAAACAAACCCTTCAAAATTCTTTTAATCAAGAAAACGAAGTCGACATTTTTTCAATTTCTTTAGGCGATACAAATATCTTCTATAAATTAAATTACTATCTAAAGAAATTATTAATATTAGAAGTGTTTTGTTAAGCTTACATTAACAAAATACTTAACTTATTTTTTTAATTGAGTAGGTAATAATTCATTTGGCCAATTTTGATAACTGAAAGGTCTAACCCAACGTTTAATAGAGCCTATACCAACAGCGGTAAACCTAGAGTCTGTTGAAGCTGGATACGGTCCACCATGGGTCATAGATTCACAAACTTCAACACCTGTAGGAACACCATTAAAAATAATTCTTCCAACTTTATCTTGTAATGCATCAGCAATTAAAGGTAAACTATTAAAGTCTTCTTTTTCAGCAAGAATAGTTCCTGTTAATTGACCTTCTAAATTATCAATAACATTGATTAATTCTGTCTGATTTTTACATTTTACAACGATAGAAAATGGGCCGAAAACTTCGGTGTGCATTTTAGAGTTTTGTAAAAAGTCCGATCCAGATACTGCGCAAACTTGTGGAGCAGCAAAATTTGAAGCTATTTCTTCAGTTGATTTTCTGATTATGTTAACACCTCCTTGAGATGAAACTAGTTCACCATTTGCAACAAAACTATTTTTTATACTTGGATGTAACATACATTGTGCTGTTACATTTGCTGTTTTTTCACCTAAATCATTAATGAAAGCATCAGTTTCTTCACTTTCAATTGTAAGTAATAAACCAGGATTTGTGCAAAATTGACCAGAACCTAAAGTTATAGAATTAGCATAGGTAGTAGAAATTTCGTCTGATTTTTCTGAAATAGCATTAGGTAAAATTATCACAGGGTTAATACTTCCCATTTCTGCAAATACAGGAATAGGTTGTTCTCTTTGAGAAGCTAAGTCATATAATGCTCTACCACCAGCAATACTACCTGTAAAACCAACAGCTTTAACTTTAGGGTGCTTTACTAATGCTGCCCCAACAACTCTTCCTCGTCCAGTAATGTTTGAAAATACACCATTAGGCATTCCTGTTTTTTCTGCAGCTTTTATAATTGCAGAAGCAACCATCTCCCCAGTTCCTGAGTGCATTGCATGTGATTTTACAATAACAGGACAACCTGAAGCTAATGCACTTGCAGTGTCTCCACCAGCAGTTGAAAATGCTAAAGGGAAATTACTTGCAGCAAAAACAACAACGGGTCCTAAAGGAATTGAGGTTTTTCTAAGGTCAAGTTTTGGTAATGGTTCTCTATTTGGAATAGCTTTATCGATTGTGTTGTTTCTCCAATCTTCTTTTGAGATTAAATCTGCAAAAGAACGTAATTGACCTATAGTTCTACCTCTTTCACCTTGTGCTCTTCCTTCTGGTAAACCAGATTCAGAACTATATATATCTGTTAAATCTGAACCTAAAGCTAAAATTTCATCAGCTATTGCATTTAGAAAATCAGCTCTTTTTTTACCAGAAATATTTTTATATGTTTTAAAAGCTTTTGAAGCTAAATTTACTGCTTCATTTACTTCTTCATTTGTAGCTTCAATAAAAGAAGTTGCATTTTGAATATTTAATTTAGGATTAATTGTCTTATGAGTATGTGTACCTTCTCCCGATAATCTATCCCCAATATAATTTTTACCTGTAATCATTTTTGTTTGATTTTTAAATTTTAAAAATAATACACTTTTTAAGCAAAGGCTAATAAATTTTTATATTCAGGTAATGTTGGTCTTGTTTCTAAACCTTTTTTAATAATTGCCAATACATTTTCACGTTCTTGCCCAATTAATGGTAAACGAGGTTCACGAACATTTTCTGTTCCGATACCTGTAGCAACTTCTGCTAACTTAATGTTTTGAACAAGTTTAGTGTTAATATCTAATTCTAATAAAGGTAAAAACCAACGATATATTGCTAAAGCTTCTTCGTGTCTACCAGCTTTCGATAAGTTATAAATAGCCACAGTTTCTCTAGGAAATGCACAAACCAAACCTGCAACCCAACCATCAGCACCCATAGCTAAACTTTCAAGAGCCAACGTATCTACACCACTTAAAATAGCTAGTCTATCACCAAAACGATTTTTAATTCTTGTAATATTAGATAAATCTCTTGTTGATTCTTTTACAGCTTGAATGTTCGGGCATTCATTTAATAATTCTTCGAACATGTCTAAAGTAACCTCAATACCATAATCAACAGGGTTGTTATATACCATTATAGGTAAAGAAGTACTGTTTGCTACCTTCTTAAAATATATAGTTGTTTCTCTATCGTCAGCTTTATAACGCATCGGAGGTAGCATCATTAATCCAGCAGCCCCATCTTCTTTAGCTTTTCTTGCAGCATCAATAGCAGCTTTTGTAGTTTGCTTCGCAATGTTTATAATAACAGGAACTTCTCCTTTTACTATTTCAACAGCTTTTCTTACTAACACTCTTTTTTCTTCATCTGTTAAAGTACTAGCTTCTCCTAATGTACCGCCAAGGATTATTCCGTTCACTCCAGCCTCTAATTGTGCTAAAATATTTACTTCAAAATTTATTAAATCTAAAGTATCATCGTCTTTAAATTTAGTAGTTACAGCTGGCATTACACCATTCCAATTTATACTCATAGGAGGTAATCAACCTCATGTTTTTAAAAGTGATACATCAACAATTAAAGAATCATCGATGATTTCCCTTTTTTTTACAAAAAAATCATCCGGAGAATTGTTTTTTGAACTTGATGATTTTAAAGAATTAGATACATTTTTTGTAAATGTAAGAAATAGCTTTAGAGTAGTTAATAATAAAGAAAAGCTAACCAAATTGTTTTTAAAATTACAAAAAAGTAGGAATTTAGTTAAGTTTATTGTTTTTATAAAGATGATTGATGTAATTATCCAATCTGATGTTAAACCACTTTTTTCATTTATATATGAAAAAAAGTATACAAATAATGAAGGGAAAAGAATGGGTGATATTGTGGATTATACATTAACTAATTTTAATAAGAAAATAGAATTAGACGAAATAGCAGATGTTGCAAATATGACATCTAATGCTTTTTGTAGGTATTTTAAACAAAGAACAAATAAAACTTATTTTACTTTTTTGAATGAGTTAAGAATTGAGAAAGCATGCAAGTTACTGAAGAAAATTGATTACTCAATTATTGATGTTTCTGAACAATCTGGGTTTAAAAATATTTCTAATTTTAATAGAAAATTTAAAGAGTTAAAAGGAATGACTCCATCTTCGTACAGATTACGCCATTAAAAATGTTAAAATGATGAACATTATATATACTTTTTTTAAAAATAACAAAGATTCTTATTTCTCTTGGCTATATTTGGTGGCTATTTGTGAAGCAGTGTTTATGAAAAAAATTAGTATATTATTTCTATTGTTTTTTATGCTGAAAGTATCAGCTCAAGAAACATTACCTATTTATTCAGATTATTTATCTGATAATGTTTATTTATTACATCCAGCTGCTGCTGGTATAGGCGATTGTGGTAAAATTCGTTTAACTGCCAGACAACAATGGGTTGGTGTTAAAGACGCACCATCGTTACAAACTGCTAGTTTCCATGCTAAATTTAATGAAAATTCAAAAGCTGGTTATGGGTTTATCCTTTTTAATGATAAAAATGGATATCACTCTCAAAAAGGAATACAAGGTACTTATGCGTACCATTTAGATATGGGTAGTGAAAGTTTATTTAATCAATTATCTTTTGGTCTTTCAATGTCTATGGTTCAAAATGAAGTTGATCAGACACGCTTTGTGAGTAATCCACCAGATGTTAGCCAGGTTATTCAAAGTGATTTTTACTTTAATGCTGATTTTGGAGTGTCTTATCATTACGAAGGTTTTTCTTCTTATTTAACAGTAAAAAATATTTTATTATCTGCTAAGAATAGTGTTAATTCAGATTATGAATCATTGAACCTTAGGAATTATATTTTAGGAACTAGTTACTTTTTTGGAGATAAAGAAAAAATTCAATTTGAGCCATCTTTAATGTTTCAATATAAAGACCAAACAGGAGAAAAAATTGGAGACTTAAACTTTAAGGCATACAAATCTTTCAATGCTACTCAGTTTTGGGCAGCAATATCTTATAGAAGAAGTTTTGATAGTAGTGTTTTCGGAGATGCACATTATGTAACACCAATATTAGGAGTGAATTATAAAAACTTAATGTTTGCATATACATACACTCAACAAAGTGGCGATGTAGTATTCTCTAACGGGGGTTTTCATCAGATTTCTTTAGGTGTAGATATTTTATGTAGAAAGCGAAGAGCATCAGCTTGTCCAAATATTAATGGAAGCTTTTAAACTAAAAATCTAAAAAATCAATATATACTTTTGGATATTCTTTTAAGATATTTAAAAGTATATATTTTTTATTGTTATTTATGTAAAATTTATTTTTAACACAATTACTATTACTAGACTGATTTATTAAATTATTTTCTAATAAAACATTTTTAGTTTGTCTTGCAACAGCTTCACCCGAATCAATTATTGTTATATTATTACCAATAATCTCTTTTATTTGAGGAATTAAATAGGGATAATGAGTACAACCTAAAACTATATGGTCACAATTTTTTACTACCATAGGATTTAAGTATTGTTTGAGAATACGAGTCATAACACTTGAATTCATATTACCATCTTCTATTAATTCAACTATTCCTTTTCCAACTTGTTCTACAATTTCAATATCATTATTCACAATTGAAGATGTCTTTTCAAATAAAGAACTATTAAGTGTTCCTTTTGTTGCTAATATGCCTATAGCTCTACTTTTAGTTTTTAAAGAGGCTGGTTTAATAGCAGGCTCAATTCCAATGAAAGGGATGTTATAATTTGCTCTCAAATACTTTATAGCATTTGTTGTAGCGGTATTACATGCTACGATAATCATTTTACAATCTTTGCTAATTAAAAGCTCTGTATTCTTTATAGATAATTGAATGATTTCATCTTTATTTTTTTCACCGTACGGAGCATTTTTACTATCAGATAAATATATTGTATGTTCATTAGGTAATAAACTATTAATTTCTCTCCAAATAGAAGTTCCTCCAATTCCAGAATCGAAAATTCCAATAGGTTGTTCAGACTGTTTTATCATATATAACAAAAATAAAAATCCTGCTGAATTCAGCAGGATTTTTATAAGTTTATTTTAAGGCTTTATTAGAAACCTAATTTAGCTTTTACAGCGTTGTAAATATCTTCTCCTTTATCATAAACGATTAAACCTTTACCAGGTGCAGCGTCTAATACATAAATAATTCCTTTTTCAGCTGCTACTGCTTTAATAGCTTCTTCAGCTTTCTTTAAAATTGGAATAGATCTTTCTTGATACTTCCTTTGCATTTCTTTACCAGCAGCTTGTTCAGCTTGACCAATTTTTAATCTCTCTTGCTGAATTTCAGCAGCTCTTTTTTGATTAACTTCTTGAGTTTGACTTTTGCCTTCAGCATCATATTTTTTAAATTTTGCTTCTAACTTTTTTGCCATAGCCTCTATATCATCTTTATAAGTTTTTTGTAACTTATCTAATTCAGCTTTCATAGCTTTAGTAGCAGGCATTTCTGCTAATAATTTATCTGTGTTTATATGTCCAATTTTTTGAGCATTTGCTACACCACCTAATCCAATTGAAAAAATTGCAACTAATAATAAGGTTTTTAAATGTTTCATCTTTGTTTTAATTTAATTTTTGTACTTTATTCTTGACTTATTTGTTATTCTATAATCTTAATTCCCTTTCTTTTTAGCTTCTTCCAAAGCTTTTTTTAGAGCTTCTTTCTTTTCTTTTAAAAGTCTTCTTTTTTCTACTCTCTTTTTTAATTTAGCTTGCCTTTGTTCTTCTATTTGCTTTATTTTTGCAAGTCTATCATTAATTTTCTTATTTTTTAAAGCTTCTTTTTTAGCGTTTCTTGCTTTTTGTTCGTCACTTAACCCCTCGTTTTTAAGTAATTCTTTTTTAGCTGCAATTTTATCCTTTTTCTTTTGTTTTTTCTGATCAATATTAATCATTTTCACAATAAGATCACTTATGTCATGTTTTTTATTAGAATATAACATAACTAGCTCACTAGATTTATCAAAAACAAAATCATATTTTTTTCTTGAAGCAATAGTTTGAACAGAACGATAAACTTGATCTTGTACAGGTTGTATTAATCGTTTTCTTAAATTATACATGTCTCCATTAGGACCAAAATAAAGAGATTCTAATCTGCGTAAAGATTCTTGTTTTATTAAAATATCCTCTTCACGTTCTTCAATTAAATCTTTAGTTAAAATTGTTTTTTCATTTGTTAAATCAGTTTTTAAAACTTCGATAGCTCTAGCTTCTTTATCTAGTCTAGCTTTCCATTTTTCAACTTTAGCATCTAATGAGTTTTGAGCTTCTAAATATTGAGGTATATTTTGAAGTATATATTCCATATCAATATATGCAATACGTTGAGATTTTTGTGCAACTATAACACTACTAATAAGTAAAAGAACTATTGATAAAATGTTTTTTTTCATCTTGTATAATGTATTTAGAAAAAACCGTGCCAAAATATAGCTATATTACAAATGTAATGTTTTAGAACTGTCTTCCAATAATAAAATGTGTTTGCCATCCTGATTTTTGATTTAATCCAGGTAATGCGTCAAAACCATGAGCAAAATCAATACCTAGTAAACCAAATGCAGGCATAAAAATACGAACACCTAAACCTGCAGAACGTTTTAATTTAAACGGATTATATTCACTAAAATTGTTATACGAATTACCAGCTTCTAAAAAACCTAAAGTATAAATAGAAGCGGAACGTTTATCGGTAATTGAATAACGTAATTCCATTTGAAATTTATTGTAAATAGAGCCTCCATCGATAGATGAAATTCTATTGTTTTCATAACCTCTTAAACCAATAACTTCACGACCATCTAATTGACCTTGAGCAATACCATCCCCTCCAACAAAATATCTTTCTACAGGAGTTAAACCTAATTCATTATTATAAGAACCTAAATAACCAACTTCAAAATTAGACATTAAAACTAGTTTGTTGTTTTTGGATAATGAAGTGTACCATTCCCCTTTAGCTGATAGTTTATAGTATTCTATCCATTTGTATTTGTCTGCTAAAAAAGCTTGTCTTTGTTCGTTAGTTGGATTTTCAGGTTCAGTGTAATCTTTTCCATTTACCAATGAATATGGGAAAGTTGCTTTTGCTCTAATAGTAAATTCTGACCCATAAGAAGGGAAAATTAAACTAGGACCTGCAGAGTTTCTACTTAAAGCAACAGTGTATGCTAAGTTATTTAAAGTACCTTCACTAATGACATCATTTGATGAACCCACTCGATATCCATAATTTTGTAATTGTATTCCTTGATAACTAATGTTTTGAGATAATGAGAAATAATCATCAGGCCAACTTAAACGTTTACCTAAGCCTATAGAAGCACCTATTATGCTCAAACTTTCATCTTTGTTTACATTATTAGATTGAAAGTCAAACCTGTATTGATTAGAAAAATATACAGAGAACGATAAAGATTGTGGTGTTTTTCCACCTAACCAAGGTTCAGTAAAAGAAAAACTATAAGTGTTAAAGGTCCTACTTGCTTGTAATCTTAAAGAAAGTTTCTGTCCATCACCCATAGGTAATGGTTTATATGCTTCTTTATTAAAGATATTTCTGATCGAAAAGTTATTAAAAGAAAGTCCTAATGTACCAATAAAAGACCCTCCTCCATAACCACCTTGAAGTTCTATTTGACTTCCTCCTTTTTCAACAACCGAAAAATCAATGTCAGCAGTTTTGTTTTGATAATCAGGTTTAACATCTGGTGATACATTAGCATCAAAGAAACCTAATTGCCCAATTTCACGAATAGAACGGATAATATTTTGTCTACTAAATAAATCTCCTGGTTTTACACGTAATTCTCTGAAGATAACATGGTCGTTTGTTTTTTCATTACCAGAAACGGTTACTTTTTTTATAGTAGCAGGTTCGTCTTCACGAATACGAACTTCAACAGTTATCGAATCGTTATTTACTTTTGTTTCAACAGCATTAATCTGAGAAAATAAATAACCGTTATTGTGATATAAAGTCTGAATATCTTGAGATGTTGGTGTTCCATCTCCAGAAATTCGTTCTTTTAACACCTTACCATTATAAACATCACCTTTATCAATTCGTAATAAATTATGTAATTGCTCATCGGTATATTTTTTATTTCCTATAAAAACAATGTTATCAAAACGATATTGGCGACCTTCTTCTAATTCGATATCAATGTTAATAGTGTTATCATCGTTCCAGGTTAGTTTATCAGATAAAATTCTTGCATCACGATACCCTTTTACACTATACATCTCCAAAATACTTTCCAAGTCAGTTTTGTAATCGTCTAAAATATATTTCGAAGATTTCCAAAAACGACCTAGAAACTTACGCTTAGTGTTTTTCATAGCACCACGTAATGCATTTGCAGACATGGCATTGTTTCCTTTAAAATTAATTTCTTTAATTTTTACACGTTTACCTTTATCAATAAATATATCCATTTTAACGGTATTTACATCAGAAGTGTCTTTTTTAGTGTTTAAAGAAACCTTTGTTTTTAAAAAACCTTTATCAGTATATTTCTTTTTTATGTAGTTTCTGGTAGTAACAATTAAATTGTCAGTTACCATAGCTCCCTTCTTTAATTCTGTTTCTTTTTTTAATTCTTTTGATTTAGATTTACCAACACCAGAAATTTTAACAGTTGATAATTGAGGTAGCTCAGTTACATCGAATTGAAGGTATACTGTATTTTTATCAAGTTTAGAAATGTATACATCTACATCGCTAAATTGCTTACTTTCATAAAGTTTTTTAATAGCACTTGTAAGTTTATCTCCAGGTAATTTAACAGGTTGCCCTTCTACTAAACCAGTGAATATTCTTACTGTAGATTCGTTATATTTTTGAAGTCCAGTAACAGAAATGCCACCTAAGATGTATTCTTTACCTTTTTCATAAGAGATAACACCATTGGTAGATGTACTATCTTTTGGGGTTGTCGTTTGTCCTTGTGTACTTGCCGTTAAAAAGGCAGTAAAAAATACTATTAAATACGAATATTTATTCATCGGTTTCAATCTGTTCACTAGTTTTTCCAAATCTTCTTTCTCTATCTTGATAATCAATTATAGCATCAAAAAGATGTTCTTTTCTAAAATCTGGCCATAATACATTTGTAAAATATAATTCAGCGTAAGCCATTTGCCAGAGTAAGAAATTACTTATTCTTTGTTCACCACTTGTACGTATCATAAAATCAACGTCGGGCAAATTAAATGTATATAAATGGTTATTTATAATTTTTTCGTCTATTTTTTCAATATCTAAATTATTATTAACAACTTTTTTAGATATGTTTTTGATTGCATTAACAATTTCTTCACGTGCTCCGTAGCTTAATGCAAATGTTAGCGTGATTTTGGTATTGCTTTTTGTAGCTTCTATTACTTCGGTTAAAGTTTTTTGAGCTTTTTTAGGTAATTGCTCTAAAGCTCCAATACTATTTACTTTTATTCCATTTTTTTGAAAATCTGGAAGTTCTTTTTTTAATGAAGTAATTAGTAATGTCATTAAAGCATCTACTTCTAATTTAGGTCTATTCCAGTTTTCAGTAGAAAAAGCATAAAGGGTAATGAATTTAGTTCCAATATCTGATGCTCCAGCAACAGCTTCTCTAACCGCAGTTAGTGCGTTTTTATGACCAAAAACTCGTTGCATTCCTTTGTTTTTTGCCCAACGTCCATTGCCATCCATAATAATGGCTATATGATTTGGGACTTTCTGTAAATTTATGCTTTGTAGTTTATTACTCATAATTATTCTGCTAGTCCTTTAAAACATGGAGGTCTTCCAAATGAATATACTATTGATATTCCTGTAAAAACATACCAATCATTTCCGGTTCCTCCAAAATTTAATGAACTTACTTTATCTGTAGTGAAATCAATATCATCTACTAGAGTAAATCTAACAGCCGATTCAAGTGCGATTGCCAAATGATCGTCTAAACGACCTTTGATACCTATACCTACAGGTAAGGAATATGAAAATTTATTTTTTAAACTAATAATATTGCCGTTTGACTCACTTGGGCTAGCATAATTAAAAGCTGCTACCTCAGCTAGTAGATAAGGGGTAAATGTTGTTCTGTAGTTACTAATGTTATAGTTGTAAAAGTTAAACTCGACACCTGCAGCAAACTCGTGTATATTATTATTGAAGTTTCTTCTTCTACTGTTTCTAAATGTATTTTCTGCATCTAAGTCATCGCCAGCAACAGGAATGTAAGTATATGTTCCTCTTAAAGCAATCCTTGGATTTAAATTATACTTATATATAAGTCCTCCAGCTAGTTTTTTTGGATACACATAATTTGTTCTACCAATGTCTCCAACATAGTTAGATCCCCCGGCAAAAAAACCAACTTCGTGGGTTTGCGATTGTAATGTAATTGCTGTAACAGCAAATAATATGAATAGAAAAAGGTTTCTCATCGTAAAAATAGCGTGCAAATATAGGGAATTCAATTTGCTTTAAAAAGTTAATAATCTGTCTTTTTGATTAACTTTTTTTTTAGCTTTTTATTGTAGATGATTTACTTATAATGATTCGTTACGTGTGTCTTCACCCCATAAAAGTTTGCTTCTTAGCGTTTTTAGGTAAGATTGATTTTTTAATAAAACACTTTTTATGTTAAAAGGAGCTTTTTTAATTTTGATTTTTGTTTCTATTGGTACAGTTGTAATTCGCGAGTCTAATGATATTAAAAAGTCACTTTCTCTAGCACTAACTTCTAATTGAATTGATGTGTTATCAGGCATCATCATTGGTCTTGCATTTAAATTGTGCGGTGCAATAGGTGTAATAACAAAGTTTTCAGAGTTTGGTAAAATTACGGGGCCTCCACAGCTTAATGAGTACCCTGTAGATCCTGTTGGAGTTGCAATTATTAAACCATCTGCCCAGTAGTTTGTAAGATACTCGTTATTAAGATATGTTTTAACTCCAATCATCGAAGTTGTATTTCTTCTAGCTATAGTTATTTCGTTTAAAGCAAAATTAAGTTCGCTAAATTCTTCTGTTTTCGGAGTTGTTTCTATTTGTAGTAAAGATCTTTCTTGTATTGAAAATTCTTTTTTTAATAATAAATCTATTGCTTTTTTGATTTCATCCTTTTGTACAGTAGCTAAAAAGCCTAATCGACCAGTGTTAATTCCTAGAATAGGGATGTCTAAGTTTCTAACATAAGTTACTGCTCTTAAAAATGTACCATCACCACCAATTGTAAATAAGATATCAAAAGAATTGGAAAGATCGTTAAAGTGAGAATAAGTGGGGTATTTTTTAATTAATGAGTTATTCTTGGTTAATAAGTCATAGAATTCTTTCTCAAAAAAGACAACAATATTATTTTCTTCTAAAGCAGATAGTAATATTTTTATTTCTTTTTCGGCAGATATTGTGTATGCTTGACCGTATATAGCTACTTTTTTCACTTTAATAAAATGTTTGATTAGGTAATAATAGGGTTACATGTCTAAGTATTTTCTTAGATATGCAGCTCTGTCTTTAAGTTCTTCTAAGTAAAAGTCATCTTCATGCTGAGTAATAACATTGTAATCATACCTTCTAAAAGTTTGAATTATTTCATTTATTTCTTCAGAAATAATTTTTAGAGTTATTTGTATGTTCTCTTGGTTTTCAGAAGAAATATAAAGTCCTAAAAGTTTTCCTTTGTTTGTTTCAACTATTTGGGCAATTTGCCCCATAGAGTAATCGCTTTTACTTTTAGTTATGATTAATGTGTCACTTTCATTATGTAAAAAAGGACTATCAGCAAAAGTGTCTAGAATGTCGCTTAATTCATAATAACCAACATAATTCATGTCTTTGTTAAGAACAGGAATTAAATTACAGTCATTATCAGCAAACAAAACAATTAAATCTAATAAAGTAGCTTTTTCGTTGGTATGAAAATTATCTAATAAATAAGAATATTCACTTAAAGTATCATTTTTATTTTCAATTGTTTGAATATCACTCTCAGGTAAGCACCCTATTAGTTTTCCGTTTTCTACAATAGGAATATGTGTAATGGGTAAATTTTCACATACTTCTTGAGCACTTTTTACAGTGTTTTTTAAAGTAAGTGCTTTAATTTCTTTTAGTATAAAATCGTTGACATTCATTATTACGAATATAGGTTAAAATGTTTTAATGATTTACCTTTGCAGTCTAATTTTATGAGATGACAAAGTTAAGTGTAAATATTAATAAAATTGCAACATTACGTAATTCTCGTGGAGGAGATGTTCCTAATTTATTACAAGTTGCAACTGATATTCAAGAATTCGGAGCAGAAGGTATTACAATTCATCCAAGACCAGATGAACGTCATATTCGTTATCAAGATGCATATGATTTAAAATCAATTGTTACTACTGAATATAATATTGAAGGAAACCCGATTGATAAGTTTACCAAAATGGTTTTAGAGATTAAGCCTACTCAGGTAACTTTAGTTCCTGATAGTGTAGATCAATTAACATCTAATGCTGGTTGGGATACTGTAAAGCATCAATCGTATTTACAAGAGGTAATTGCTGAATTTAAAAATGCAGGAATTAGAACTTCAATTTTTATTGATACCGACTTAAAATTGATAGAAGCTGCTGCAAAAACAGGAGCTGATAGAATAGAATTATATACCGAAGAATTTGCTACGCAATACGATTTAGGAAATAAAAAAGGTGTGAAGCCATATATTGATGCAGCAATTTTAGCACACAATTTAGGTTTAGGTATTAATGCAGGTCATGATTTGAGTTTGGAAAATATTAAGTTTTTTAAACAGAATATTCCGAATTTAGCAGAGGTTTCTATAGGGCATGCTTTAATTTCTGAGTCTTTGTATTTAGGATTAGAGAATGTAGTGAATATGTATTTACATCGACTACAGTAATATGGAAATATTGCATTCAAGAATTGTTGGAGAAGGAAAACCGTTGTTGATATTACACGGTTATTTTGGTATGGGAGATAATTGGAAATCTCATGCTAATAAACTTGCCGAAGATGGTTTTCAAGTGCGTTTAATAGATCAACGTAACCACGGACGTAGTTTTCATTCTGATGAGTTTGATTACGAGTTAATGGTTGCAGATTTATATAATTATATTGAATACCATGAATTAGAAAAAGTTGATTTGCTAGGGCATTCAATGGGAGGTAAGACAGTAATGTTGTTTGCAACTGAATACCCTGAATTAGTAGGTAAATTAATAGTTGCCGATATTTCCCCAAAAATGTATCCGCCACATCATCACGATATTTTAGATGCGTTGAATTCTGTAGATTTTACTATTCAAAACTCGAGGAAGTTAGTTGATGAGAAGTTATCTGAATTGATTTCGGAAATAGGAGTTCGTCAGTTTTTATTAAAGAGTGTATATCGAAAAACTAAAGATCAATTAGGTTTTCGTTTTAATTTAAAATCATTGACTGAAAATAATAACGAAGTTGGTGAAGCATTACCATCATTTACTGTTTTTGATGGGGAAACTTTGTTTTTAAAAGGAGAAAATTCTGGTTACATATCTGTAAATGAAGAGCCAATAATCGAAGCGCATTTTCCAAATTCGAAGATAAAAACAATAGCCAATGCAGGGCATTGGTTACATGCTGAAAATCCTAAGAGTTTTTATAATAATTTGATTGAATTTTTGAAATTTCGCTAACGTTTGGTGTATGATTAGTTGCGTTTTAAAGCAGTAAGTTAATAAATAAAAACCAAATAGAAAATCTGCGAGGACTTTCGTAAATTTGCTAAAACCAGCAATTAATTATAAACGGTGTTGTAGCCAGTACTTTTATTTATATTTTTCTGAGATAGCATAAAAAAGTTCTGACCAATTCATTTTTCCTTGTTTTTTTCCTACTCGAACCATTACCATATTTGATGATTTATTGAAGTAAATGTATTGTCCTCTGTATCCATTAGCATAGAATCCTTTTTCTCCACCATTTTTTAGGTACCATTGATATTGATAATTTATTGGACTTGCATTTAAAGTGTCTTTTGCAAAAGATTTTTTAATCCATTTTTTTGACACAATTTGCTGACCATTCCAATTGCCATTGTTAAGGACTAATCTTCCAATTTTTGCAAAGTCCAATGCAGAAGCATTAATTCCAACAAAAGCTCTTTCCATTCCTTTACTATCAATTAACCAACTTGCATTATTTTCCATACCTAAAGGCTTCCAAATTTTGTTTTCTAAATATTTTGATAAAGTCATATCCTTTATAGCTTTTGTGAGGATAAAACCGAGTATTTGAGTATCTCCACTTCGATAATCAAAGTTTGTACCTGATTTATATTTCTTTTTTAGATTTTTGGTTTTTTTCCATAAATCACGACCATAATAGAAATTACCTGCGTGAGCATATGGAAACCAGTAATTTTCCCAAAATTTAATTCCTGAAGTCATTTGTAATAAATGCTCTATTGTAATATCATCAAAACCATTTTTAGAAAGTTCAGGAAGGTATTTGGTAATTAGGTCTTTTTCTGAATTAATATAACCATCATCTATAGCACAACCAATTAAAAGTGAAACGATAGACTTAGCCATTGAGAATGAACCAGAAATAGATTCTTTATTATGTCCATTAAAGTACTCTTCGCAAAGTATAGAATCATTTTTTATAATAATAAAACCTAATGTTCCACTTTTTTCGAAGTGTTTTTTTAGTGAATTAATAATTTTTCCATTTACCTTAATTGAGTTAGGTGGAAATAGAGAGTCAATAATCAATTTGTTTTTAGACCTTGAAAAATTGTATGCTTCAGTGTTATTGCTTATTTCTCTTTGGTCAAAGTGTT
>CAZCHR010000046.1:0-15331 GCA_964498665.1 uncultured Tenacibaculum sp.
TCCGTCACACAGGATATCCAGGAGGTCAAAGATCATTAACTGCTACAGAAATGTTCGAAAAAGATCCTACAAGATTAATCGAGAAAGCAGTAAAAGGAATGTTACCTAAAAACAAATTAGGTAGTGCGTTATACAAAAACTTGTATACTTACGCAGGTACTGAGCACCAACAAACTGCTCAAAACCCTAAATTGATTAACCTTAACGATCTTAAATAATGGAAACTGTACACAAAATAGGTAGAAGAAAAACAGCTGTTGCACGTGTTTATGTTTCTCAAGGAAGTGGGAACATCACTGTAAACAAAAAAGATTTAAATAACTATTTAACAACTCCTACTTTACAATACAAAGTAAGACAACCTTTAATGTTAACTGAGAACTTAGAGTCTTATGACATCAAAGTAAATGTTTATGGTGGAGGTGTTACTGGTCAAGCAGAAGCAATTCGTTTAGCAATTACTAGAGCATTAGTATCAATTAACGAAGAATACAGAACTGTATTAAAACCAGAAGGTTTATTAACTCGTGATCCTAGAATGGTTGAACGTAAGAAATTCGGTCAGAAGAAAGCACGTAAGAAATTCCAGTTCTCTAAACGTTAATATTTACATTGGTGTCTTTACTAAAGACATGCAATGTTTATTTTCTAAAGAGACTGTTATTATAAAACAATTTATAACAGTTTAGTATCTAAATATTTCAGACTTTATAACTACTGAAATATTGCGAAAACAGAACGTAAACACATTTTATTAAAATGGCAAACATTCAAGAATTATTAGAAAGTGGCGTACACTTTGGTCACTTAACAAGAAAATGGAACCCAAACATGGCTCCATACATTTATACTGAGCGTAATGGTGTTCACATCATCGATTTGTATAAAACTTCAGCTAAAATTGACGAAGCTTCTGCTGCGTTAAACAAAATAGCTAACTCTGGACGTAAAATCTTATTTGTTGCTACTAAAAAGCAAGCTAAAGATATCGTTGCTGAGCAAGCTAAAGCTGTAAACATGCCTTATATTACTGAGCGTTGGCCAGGGGGTATGTTAACAAACTTTGTTACTATCCGTAAAGCTGTTAAGAAAATGGCTCATATTGATAGAATGAAGCAAGATGGTTCTTTTGATGCGTTATCAAAAAGAGAAAAATTACAAATTAACCGTCAACGTGAAAAATTAGAAAAGAATTTAGGTTCAATTTCTGATATGACTCGTTTACCAGGAGCTTTATTTGTAATTGACGTAAAGAAAGAACACATTGCTATTGCTGAAGCACAAAAATTAAACATTCCAATCTTTGCAATGGTTGATACAAACTCTGATCCAAGACCAGTTGATTTTGTAATTCCTGCAAACGATGATGCTTCTAAATCAATCGATAAAGTTTTATCTTATGTAACTGAAGCTATCGCTAAAGGTTTATCAGAAAGAAAAGCTGATAAAGAAAAAGCTAAATCTGCTCCTAAAGCAGAAGCTAAAACTGAAGCACCAGCTAAAGAAGAAGCAAAATAAATTACTTTTAAAGGCTTCAAATTAATTTGAAGCCTTTAATTTTTATAACAAAATATTTACAACTAAAAATAACAATAGAAATGTCAGTAAAAATTAGCGCTGCAGACGTAAAAAAATTAAGAGAAAGTACCGGAGCTGGTATGATGGATTGTAAAAATGCATTAGTTGAAGCAGAGGGTAACTTTGAAAAAGCTGTTGAAGTTTTACGTAAAAAAGGACAAAAAATCGCTGCTAAAAGAGCAGATAGAGAGTCTACTGAAGGTGTAGCAGTCACTAAAATTAGTGATGATAACACTTATGGTGTAGCTATTGTATTAGCATGTGAAACAGATTTCGTATCTAAAAACGATTCTTTTAAGGCTTTAGCTTCGCAATTTGTTGATATCGCTTTTACTACAAACAATAAAGAAGAATTTTTAGCTGCTGATTTCGGTGGAATTACTGTTGCTGAAAAATTAATCGAACAAACAGGTGTTATTGGTGAGAAAATCGATATTACTTCTTTCGAAAAAATTGAAGCACCATATGTAGGGGCTTATACTCACGTAGGTAAAATTGCTGCTATGGTAGGTTTATCAAACAGTATTGATAATGCTGCTGTATTAACTAAAGACTTAGCTATGCAAGCTGCATCAATGGGAGCAACTTCTTTATCATACAAAGATTTTGACCCAGCTTATGTTGCGTCTGAAACTGAAGCGAGAATCGCTGCTATTGTGAAAGATAATGAAGAATTAGTACGTTTAGGTAAGACTTTAAAAAATGTACCTCAATTCGTATCTAGATTACAATTAACTGACGATGCTTTAGCTCAAGCTGAAGAAGCTGCTAAAGAGCAATTAAAATCAGAAGGTAAGCCAGAGCAAATTTGGGACAAAATCTTACCAGGTAAAATGGAAAGATTCATCTCTGATAATACAACTTTAGATCAAGAACAATGTTTATTAGATCAAAAGTTTATTAAAGACGAAAAGAAAACTGTTGAAGAGTATGTGAACTCTTTTGGTGATGTAGAAGTTAAAAACTTCGTAAGAGTTACTTTAGGATAATTCCTATTAAAATTTTTATATTAAAAGCCATCCATATTTCGGATGGCTTTTTTATTACATTCTAGATAATTTCCTTTTGATTAAAATCAAAAAAAATATGTAATTTTGCACAACTTTCAATAAGACTATGCAATACAAAAGAATTCTATTAAAATTAAGTGGAGAAGCCTTAATGGGCGATCGTCAATATGGCATTGACCCTAAACGATTAAAAGAATATGCTCAAGAAATAAAACAAGTAATCGATAAAAATATTGAAGTTGCAATTGTTATTGGTGGCGGTAATATTTTTAGAGGTGTTGCTGGGGCTAGTAATGGTATGGATCGTGTACAAGGTGATCATATGGGAATGCTTGCTACTTGTATAAACGGTTTAGCGCTACAAAGTGCTTTGGAAGATGAAGGAATTCATACTCGTTTACAAACCGCAATTGAAATTAAAGAAATTGCTGAACCTTATATAAAAAGAAGGGCTAATCGTCATTTAGAAAAAGGACGTGTAGTAATTTTTGGTGGTGGAACAGGAAATCCTTATTTTACAACAGATACTGCAGCTGTTTTAAGGGCGATTGAAGTAAATGCTGATGCAATTTTAAAAGGAACAAGAGTAGACGGTATTTATAATGCTGATCCTGAAAAAAACAAAGACGCAGTAAAATATAATAACATTACTTTTAAAGATGTTATAGAAAAAGGTTTAAAAGTTATGGATATGACCGCTTTTACCTTAAGTGAAGAAAACAAACTACCGATTATTGTCTTTGATATGAATACTAACGGAAACTTGTTAAAATTAGTTTCTGGTGAGCAAATTGGAACAATAGTTGATAATTAATAACACAAAATCGCCTCAAATAATTACCTGAGGATTTTAAATACGAACAGTATGAACGAAGAAATAGATTTTATTTTAGATTCAGCAAAAGAATCAATGAATGGTGCTGTTGAACATCTAGTAAAAGAATTACGCAGTATTAGAGCTGGAAAAGCATCTCCATCAATGTTAGCTAATGTTCAAGTTGATTACTATGGTTCTGCAACTCCGTTGGGACAAGTTGCCAATGTTAGTACTCCAGATGCTAGAACAATAACAATTCAGCCTTGGGAAAAAAACATGTTACAAGAAATTGAAAAAGCAATTATGGTTGCTAATTTAGGTTTCAATCCGATGAATAATGGTGACAATATTATCATTAGTGTTCCTCCATTAACTGAAGAACGTCGTAAAGATTTAGCAAAACAAGCAAAGGCTGAAGCTGAACACGCAAAAGTTGGTGTTCGTAATGCTCGTAAAGAAGCTAATAACGAAATTAAAAAAACTGAAGCTTCAGAGGATATGAAAAAAGGGGCAGAAGAAAGTGTTCAAGATTTAACAAATTCGTTTGTAAAAGATATTGACGAAAAGTTTGTTGTCAAAGAAAAAGAAATTATGACTGTATAATTCACTTTAAACATATATAGAAAAGAGTGTTTTTACAACACTCTTTTTCTTATTTAATTATTAGATTTACCTTAAATTTGCTAAAAATATTTTAAATGACTTTTTGGACTAAAATTGCAGGATTCATATTAAGAAATAGATATTTGGTACTAATAACCATAGCTATTATTACTGGACTTTTAGTTACACAAATAAAGTACATGCGCTTCTCTTATACCGAAGCAAATTTACTACCTACAAATCACGAAGTGAATGTAGAGTATAATAAATTTTTAGAAATTTTTGGTGAAGAAGGTAATTTAATAATTCTTGGTGTAAAAGACAGCACCATTTTTACACCTAAAAAATTTAATAGTTGGAACTCACTAGTTAAGAGCTTCGATAGCTTACCTGAAATAGATTTTTCTGTTTCGATAGCAGATGTAAAGCAATTAAAAGCTGATCGTAAAAAACGTAAATTTGTTGTAGAACCTTTATTTAAAAAAGTTCCAAAAACAAATGAAGAAGTTTTAAAAGTAAAAGAGCAACTATTTGACAAGCTTCCTTTTTATGAAAATTTACTTTATAACGATAAAGGAACCTTACAAACGGCTATTTACCTTAATAAAGAAATTGTAAATACACCTACAAGGGCAAATTTTATAAATCAAATTCTTATCCCGAAAATTAAAGCTTTCGAAAAAGCTAATAATATGGACATTAGGGTATCAGGAATGCCATATATACGTACATTAAACTCTCAAAACATTACTAATGAAATGGGAATTTTTGTAATTGGTGCTTTATTAATAACTGCAATCATATTCTTTTTCTTTTTTCGTTCATTTAGAGCAACGTTTATTACATTATTAGTTGTTTGCATCGGTGTTGTTTGGGCATTAGGTTTTATTGGTTGGTTTAGATATGAAATCACAGTTTTATCTGCTTTAATACCTCCATTAATTATTGTTATTGGTGTACCGAATGCTGTATTTTTAATAAACAAATACCAACAGGAGATTAAAAAACATGGTAATCAAGCAAAATCATTACAACGTGTAATTTCAAAAATTGGTAATGCTACATTAATGACCAATATCACAACTGCATCAGGTTTTGCTACTTTTGTTTTTGTTAAAAGTCAATTATTAAAAGAATTCGGAATTTTAGCTTCAGTAAATATTATTAGTATATTTATTCTTGCTTTATTAATTATTCCTACTCTATATAGTTTTATGCCTCTTCCTGAAAAAAAGCATTTAAATCACTTAGAAAAAAAGTGGATGGGTAATGTTGTTTCCTGGATGGAAAGAATGGTTAAACAGCAACGTATTTCAATATACATAACAACTGTCGTTGTGATTATATTAAGTATGATTGGTTTATTTCAAATTAGGGTTTCTGGTAGTTTGATTGAAGATATGCCAAAAGGAATGCAGTTTTATAAAGATATTAAATTTTTTGAAACTGAATTTGGGGGAATTATGCCTCTAGAAATATTAATTGACACAAAAAAAGATAAAGGTGTAATGAAACTTTCCACTTTAAAAAAGATGGAAAAGTTAAATGAAACTATCGAAACTTTCCCTGAATTATCAAAACCTATATCAGTAACCAACTTAGTTAAATATTCTAAGCAAGCTTATTATAAAGGGAATCCTAAATATTATCAACTACCAACAAGTCAAGAAAAAGCACATATTTTCGCTTATACCAAAAATTCTGATAGTAATTCAGGTATGCTAAAAAACTTTGTTGATAAATCAGGTCGTTATGCTCGTATCACAACCTTTATGAAAGATATCGGAACTGATAAAATGGATATTATTCAAGAACGTTTAAGAGCTGTTATTAAAAAACAATTTCCTAAAGAAAAATTCAATGTTTCCATGACAGGAAAAGCATTAGTATTTTTAAAAGGAACTAATTATTTAATCAAAAATTTAGTTACTTCTTTATCTCTTGCTATTCTATTAATTTCACTTTTTATGGCGTGGATGTTCCGTTCTTATAAAATGATTTTTATATCGTTAATACCAAACATGCTTCCATTATTAATTACTGCAGGATTAATGGGCTTCTTTGACATACCTATTAAACCTTCTACAATTTTGGTTTTTAGTATTGCTTTTGGTATTTCCGTTGATGATACAATTCACTTTTTAGCAAAATACAGACAAGAATTACTAGCCAATAATTGGAAAATAAAACCTGCGGTTTATTCAGCGCTTCAAGAAACAGGAGTTAGTATGTTTTACACATCAATTGTATTATTTTTTGGTTTCTTAGTATTTACCGTTTCAAGTTTTGGAGGTACTATTGCTTTAGGCGGTTTAGTTTCTATAACTTTATTACTTGCTATGGTTTCAAACTTACTATTACTACCTTCATTGTTGCTTTCTTTTGAGAAAAAAATTGCTAATGATAAAGTATTAAAAGAAACAAAATTTAAGATTTTACCTCCTAAAGAAGACAAGTAGTATTCTTATATTTCTTCGTTGGTCAATTAACATCAAAAAAGTATCTTTGCTTGATTTTATTGAAGATATATAAAGATGAAAAGAAGTAGCGTTAAAGAATTATTACATTCTGATAAATTTTTACAGGAAGTACACCTTAAAGGATGGGTAAGAACTTTTAGAAGCAATCGTTTTATTGCTTTAAATGACGGTTCTACAATAAAGAATATTCAATGTGTTGTTGATTTTGAAAATACCAACGAAGACTTGCTAAAAAGAATAACTACAAGTGCTGCTGTTAGTATTACTGGTACATTAGTTGAAAGTCAAGGTAAAGGACAAACTGTAGAAATAAAAGTTACTAATTTAGAAATATTAGGAGATTCTAATCCAGATGAATACCCTATTCAACCTAAAAAACATAGTTTAGAATTTTTACGTGAAAATGCACATTTACGTGTAAGAACAAATACCTTTAGTGCTGTGATGCGTGTACGTTCAGCATTATCTTTTGCAGTGCATCAGTATTTTCAAAAGAACGGGTTTTATTATGTAAACACTCCTATCATTACTGGGTCGGATGCTGAAGGTGCTGGAGAAATGTTTCACGTTACTAATTTCGAAGCCAATAAAGCTCCTTTAAACGAAGAAGGAAATATAGATTATACTCAAGATTTCTTTGGTAAAGAAACCAACTTAACGGTTTCTGGTCAGTTAGAAGCTGAGACTTATGCTATGGCATTAGGTAAAGTATATACTTTCGGACCTACTTTTAGAGCTGAAAACTCTAATACTACACGTCATTTAGCAGAATTTTGGATGATTGAACCAGAGGTTGCATTTAATGATTTAGATGCCAACATGGATTTATCAGAAGATTTTATTAAAGATGTTTTACAATATGTTTTAGACAACTGTAAAGACGATTTAGAATTCTTAGATAATCGCTTAGCACAAGAAGAAAAAACAAAACCTCAAGCACAACGTAGTGAAATGGGCTTAATTGAAAAACTAGAATTTGTTGCAGAGAACAACTTTAAAAGAGTTTCTTATACAGAAGCGATAGATATTCTACGTAATTCTAAGCCTAACAAAAAGAAAAAATTCCAATTTCCTGTTAACGAATGGGGTGTTGATTTACAATCTGAACATGAACGTTATTTAGTTGAGAAACACTTTAAATGTCCTGTAATTTTATTTGATTATCCAGCAAATATTAAAGCTTTTTATATGCGTTTAAATGATGATGGAAAAACAGTTAGAGCTATGGATGTTCTTTTCCCTGGAATTGGTGAAATGGTAGGAGGATCTCAAAGAGAAGAGCGTTTAGATGTTTTAAAAGCTAAAATGGCAGAATTAAACATTGAAGAAGAAGAATTATGGTGGTATCTAGATACTCGTAAATTTGGAACCGCTGTACATTCAGGTTTTGGTTTAGGTTTTGAACGTTTAGTGTTATTTACAACAGGAATGAGTAACATACGTGATGTTATTCCATTTCCAAGGACACCACAAAATGCAGAGTTTTAATCACAAGGTGATATCAAAATATATGTTTCTTAATTAAAACATAAAACTTACATACACAAATCGTCATTCCTCACAGAATGGCGATTTCTTTTTATCTGATTTCATATATTTGTAAATATGCTGAAACAAAGTTTAAATTATAAATTACTTCAAAAATTATCTCCTCAACAAATTCAGTTGATGAAACTAATTCAATTGCCTACACAAGCATTTGAAGAACGTCTAAAACAAGAAATTGAGGAAAATCCTGCTTTAGATACTGGTAAAGAAGAACCAGAAAACTTTGAAGATACATTGACAAATGAATCAGATCATGATGATGCAAATGAGAAGATTGAAGCGGATGACATTAATATTGATGAGTATTTAAGCGACGACGAATATCCAAGTTATAAAACTCAAGCAAATAATTATTCTCCTGACGATGAAGAGAAGCAAGTTCCTTATGCAGCTGGTACAACATTTCATCAATCTTTAAAAAACCAGTTAAGTACTTTTAGAATAGATGAAGAAGAAAAAGCTATTGCTGAATTTTTAGTTGGTAGTATTGATGATAGCGGATATATTCGTAGAGAAATTATTGATTTAGTAGATGATTTAGCATTCACACAAAACGTTTTTACATCAGAAGAAAAAGTGAAAAATGTTTTAACTAATGTTGTACAAAGATTAGACCCTGTTGGTGTTGGAGCTTTGGATTTAAAACAGTGCTTAATCATTCAACTAAGATCAAAAAAAGAAAAAGAAAGTAGAAATTTAGCGATTAGAGTATTAGATGAAGCCTTTGATCATTTTGTAAAAAAACATTATAAAAAACTTCTTGAAAAATTTAATATTAATGAAGATAAATTAAAAGAAGTAATTGCAGAAATAGGAAAATTGAATCCTAAACCTGGTAGTTCTTATGCTGGTAATAATAAGATTGCAGAACAAATTGTTCCAGATTTTTCAATAAAAATTACTGATGGTGTTTTAGAACTAACTCTAAATTCTCGTAACGCTCCAGAATTACATGTTTCTCGTGAATACAACAACATGTTAAAAGGGTATAGCGATTCTAAAGAAAAAAGCAAAAGTCAAAAAGATGCAGTAATGTTT
This sequence comes from uncultured Tenacibaculum sp., assembly GCA_964498665.1. Taxonomy (GTDB): domain Bacteria; phylum Bacteroidota; class Bacteroidia; order Flavobacteriales; family Flavobacteriaceae; genus Polaribacter. The sequence continues at coordinate 9,075 of CAZCHR010000046.1, forward strand.
ATCAAACAGAAATTAGATTCTGCAAAATGGTTTATAGATGCAATTAAACAACGTCAACAAACATTATTAATTACCATGAATGCAATTATGCATCGTCAGGAAGAATATTTTTTAACAGGTGATGAACGAAAGTTAAAACCTATGATTTTAAAAGACATTGCTGATGAAATTAATATGGACGTATCTACTGTTTCTAGAGTCGCAAACAGTAAATATGTATCTACACCTTACGGAACAAAATTAATTAAAGAATTTTTCTCTGAATCGATGAAAAATGACCAAGGTGAAGATGTTTCTACTAGAGAGATAAAAAAAATACTAGAAACTGTTGTTAAAGAAGAAGATAAAAGAAAACCACTTACAGACGAGAAATTGTCAAAAATATTGAAAGAAAAAGGATATCCTATAGCTAGGAGAACTGTTGCTAAATATCGAGAGCAATTAGATATTCCTGTAGCTAGATTGCGTAAAGAAATTTAATGCGCTGGCATAAATTCATATCAACAATATTACATCCAATTGTTATGCCTACAATTGGTATTTTAATATATTTCATATTAAACCCTACATATTTAAATCAGAAACAAAAACTTAGTTTATTAGCCGTTGTTTTTATAGCTACATACATAATTCCTTTATTACTTTTAATTTTACTAAAATCAATAGGCTATATAAAAAGTTTTGAAGTTCATACTATTGATGAACGAAGAGTTCCTATTTTTTTTATAATGACATTACTATTTATGTTAGGTAAGTTTTTTTATGAAATAAATAATATAAGAGAATTAAGTTATTTATTTTTTGGTGTTGTATTTGGACTAGGCATAATCTACCTTCTTTTTATAAGTAAGATTAAAGCTAGTTTACATTTATTATCAATTGGTGCTACTATAGGGTTTTTCTTATTATTTCAACAAATTAAAAACACTTATTCATTGCATGTAATAACTTTTTTAATAATCTTATCTGGTATCTTAGCTAGCTCTAGATTATATCTAAAAGCCCATAATACAAAAGAAATATACTTAGGTTTTTTTATAGGTGTACTATGTCCTTTTTTTGCTTACTTTATTTTATAACAAATAAAAACTTAACCCAAAACGTAATATTTTCGTATTTATTTTTTCTCCATTAATTCTAGCACTATTAAAAATTGGTGTTAATCCATAATACGCATGAAAATTAAAACTACCATAGCCAGCCGACAGTATTAAACCTGTTTGAAACTTATTAAATTCACTTAAATCGCTAATACTAACCAATCTATTAGATTCAAAATAAGAAAAACTATTACTTAGATTATAACTTATTTTAAATCCCGTGTAAATACGCCAAAAAGAATAAGTATTCGCTGTAGAAGATCTCCATCTAAACTGAATAGGAATTTCAATATTATGCATTTTAATTTTGTTATCCCTAATATTCGTTCCTGATTCAAAAATACTGGGATTACTTTCTATAACTTTTAAATCATGATTAAATGAGTCAAAACCATAACCTAAACCAACTCCAAAAGCTAATTTACCACTTTTATTAATTGGAATATCTTTAATGTATCCTCCAGAAAAACCAAAAGAGAAACCACTTCTATTTATAGTATTAGGCTGATTATTTAAAACATTATAAGTAACATTTATATATAATTGATCCTCCCAATAGGTATCTCCTAAACTTAAAGAATCTTTTTGAGAATAAATATTTAAAGTTAATAACATTAAAAAAGTAAGGTTAAGCCTTACTTTTTTTACGGAAAAAAATTTAAAATTTAAAACCATATCATATAAATTTGTTACAATCTCGCGACGATTAGTATTAAGCCTTAAATACTTTAAAGAAATAAGGATAATTAAACTATAAAATTAAATATAATGAAAAATAATATTTTATCATTACAAGGAATCACTTTATTAAATAAATCTGAACAAAAAACAATTAATGGTGGTTGGTCTGATCCTGATGGACACAGACAGATAGGTAATTTGTGTAGTGGACATGGTCCTGCAAAAAACAGATGTGGGAGCGGACTTCGTTGTGATGTTGGTGGTGCGAACATAGGTGTTTGTGTAAAAGAGCTACAGAGTTCATGGGAAGATCAACTACAATTTTAACAAAAAAAAAGAGCAATCATAATGATTGCTCTTTTTAATAATATTTAAAAGTAACTATTTGTTAATTTCACTTGCTTTATGCGTAGACAAGCTTAACTTAAGAGCATTTACATCTCTAAGTTTTTCACGAATATCAGCTAATGTACCAACACTTGATTCTTTATCTGCCTTGATAGAAGTTGTCATAAAAGGAATATCTCCTTCTGCTTGTTTACTTCTTTCTAAGAAGATAAAAGAAGGAACATCATCTGGTGTTGCAATCTTATCATTTAACTGAATTCTATTATAACTTGTACCGTATTTAGCATCTTTAGCCTTACCAACATAAATTGTACTAACTAAACTTTTACGTTCTAATTTCTTAACTTCACTTGCACTTGGTAAACGAGGAGCTTCGATTGATAAATCTGTTTCTCTCATTACTGTTGTAACCATGAAGAAGAATAATAACATAAAAACAATATCAGGTAGTGAAGAAGTATTCACTGCTGGCATCTCTTTTTTCTTCTTTTTAAATTTAGACATACTTAAATTGTTTTAATACTATTGAACATCGGTTGGTTCTGAGTCAGATATAATTTGAGGATAACTCGATTTAATATCTAAAACTTTTTTTCTCAACGCTTCATCTTTTCTTCCACTATCTTTAAAATCTTGCTCTAATTCAGTAAAACTAACACCATATTTTTCTTGGCATAATTTATTACGTAATTCTGCATAAGCTTTTAAGAGTTCATTTTGAACAGAAACATACACTCCAAATTCTGTTGCTCTATCACTTTCCACAGCAATAACAGCTTTATTTGGATGATCTGATGATGTTGGGTCTTTATCTCCTTTACAATAATCACAAGCTACTCCTGCCTCTTTTCCTGGCATAGGATTACCTATTCCTCCTCCATTATCAATAAACTTAACGGCTGCTTCTTTTAGATCTTTAAGCTCCATAGCTTGATCTTCAACTAGCAAATCGTTATTTCTATTGATACTAACTTGAAAGATATTTCTCTCTTTTACTACTGGTGGTTTCTCCGTTGGAGGAGTTCTTTCAGCTAATTTTTTAGGAATACCTGAATCAACATCCATTGTAGTTGTTACTAAGAAAAAGATAAGTAGCAAGAATGCAATATCTGCCATCGAACCTGCATTAATTTCTGGGTTTTCTCTTCTTGCCATAATTATTTATGATTTAACCAATCCTTTTAATAAATCCCACACAAAAAATAATCCTGCAACTAACATTAAAATAGCACTGAATATAATACCTGTACTAGTTAATTTAGAAACTGAACTGCCTGTTGCTGCTATTATCTCATTTTTCGCATCAATAACTTGATCGCTATTTGCTAACAAATAAGAGACTAAAAGCACAACTCCTAAAACTACTAATCCCATAATTGCTTTCTTTAATGCTGCTGGATTTTTCAGCAATGAAAACAATGATCCTAGTACAGCTACAACTGCTGTTATCCCTAATAAAACCAAAGAATAACTAACTAATGGAGAAGCAGCAACGTCTGCGGCTACTCTATCATCAGCTTCAACTGTCATAGCCATTAATGCTAATACTAAACCAATAATGGCAAGTACAGCTACTATTACTGTTATAATCTTCTTATTCATTTTTTATTTTTTATATTTTGATAATAAATCAATTAAAGAAATAGATGCATCTTCCATATTGTTAACAATACTATCCATTTTTGAAATGATATAATTGTAGAAAACCTGTAATATAATTGCTACAACAAGACCAAATACCGTTGTTAAAAGTGCTATTTTAATACCACCTGCAACAATAGCTGGAGAAATATCATTTTGAACAGCAATTGCATCAAAAGCTCCAATCATACCAATTACAGTACCCATAAAACCTAACATCGGTGCTAAAGCAATAAATAAAGATAACCAAGAAATGTTTTTCTCTAATAATCCCATTTGTACCCCACCATAACCTACAACAGCTTTTTCAGCAGCTTCGATACCTTCGCTAGATCTTTCTAAACCTTGGTAAAAAATAGAAGCAACTGGTCCTTTTGTATTTCTACAAAGTTCTTTAGCAGCTTCAACACCACCAGAACTTAAAGCATCATCAACACTAGCTACTAATTTCTTAGTATTAGTTGTTGCCATATTTAAATAGATAATTCTTTCAATTGCAATAGCTAATCCTAAAATTAAAGCCACTAATACAATTCCCATAAATCCAGGTCCACCTTCAATAAAATAACGTTTTAAAATTTGGTGAAAAGTTTCTGATTTTGCTGCTGCTGCATCTTGAGCGTAAGTTGATTGAATAGCTCCTAAAAACATAAATCCTGTAATTGTTAGGATATTTACTACTTTTTTCATTTTGTTATAATTAATTTTAAATAGTTAACGGGTTAAAAATACAAATTTTACTATAAACCACTTCTTTTTTTACGAATAAGTAATTCTTTACTTGTATTTATTTCAATTTTTATTTTTCAGAGTGCCAAGTAACAAAAAAATGTTGGGACATTAAAAAAAAACGAAGGTATTTATACATTCATAACTTTTTTCTATTGTTTCTTCTACTTATTCAAGCAGTTATATGGGTAAATTTAACGATTAATTTACAAACTAACCTATTTCTCCTCTTAAAGATGTTTCAAAATATCGCTTAAAATCTTCTTTCGGGAGCTTTTCACCTATTAAATACATCATTTTTGCTACTGCAGTTTCTGTTGTAATGTCTTTTCCTCCTACAATTCCAATGCGTTTTAAGTCTGAACTTGTTTCATAATGACCTAAAATAACACTCCCTCCTGCACATTGCGTAACATTAACAATATATATTCCTTTTGCTACTGCTTCTTCTAATAAAGTTATAAACCATTTTTCATTAGGAGCATTTCCTGATCCATATGTCTCAAGTATTATACCTTTTATATTAGGAATATTAATAAAGCTTTGAACTACAGATTTTGTTATTCCAGGAAACAATTTTAAAACTGCTACATTGCTATCTAATTCTCTTCTAAAAACAAGTTTACTTTCATTCAACTTAGGCTTTAACAGTAAAGAGTGATTAAAGTTTAAATGAACACCACTTTCTGCTAGCGGTGGGTAATTCATTGACGCGAAAGCTTCAAATTGTTCTGCATTTATTTTAGTAGTTCTATTTGCTCGATATAATTTATATTCAAAATAAAGACCTACTTCTTGAACAATTGGAACACCTTTATTATTTGCTGATGCTACTTGAATAGATGTTATTAAATTTTCTTTAGCGTCTGTTCGTAAATCACCAATTGGCAATTGTGAACCTGTAAATATTATAGGTTTTTGTAAGTTTTCAAATAAAAAACTAATTGCTGATGATGTATAAGACATCGTATCTGAACCTGTTAAAACTACAAAACCATCATATGACTCATAATTATCAGAAATAATTTCAGCAATTTTCACATAATAATTCACATTCATATTTGATGAATCAATTGGCTCATCAAAAGAAATAGTCGTAATATCACAATTTAATTGTTGTAATTCAGGAATTTTACTTGAAATTTGACTAAAATCGAATGCTTTTAAAGCTCCCGTTTTATAATCTTTTACCATACCAATGGTACCGCCAGTGTAAACAATTAAAATCTTAGGTGTGTTTGTCATTTTGACATTTTTTTATACCGTTTATAATTTGGAATAATTTATGTTGTAAATTTATCAAACAAAAAAGGATTCAACTTAAAAAAACATAAAAAATATGGGATTAGGATATTATATAATAATAGGAGCTATAACTTTAATTAGTTGGCTGGTTAGTAATACGCTAAAACGAAAATTCAAAAAGTATTCACAAATTCAATTACGAAACGGAATGAGTGGTGCTGAAATTGCCGAAAAAATGCTTTCTGATCATGGAATTACAAATGTTAAAGTAATTTCAACACCAGGAAGATTAACAGACCATTACAATCCACAAAATAAAACTGTTAACTTAAGTGAAGCTGTATATAATAAACGTAATGCAGCAGCAGCAGCTGTAGCTGCTCACGAAGTTGGTCATGCAGTTCAACACGCTAGAGCTTATAAATGGTTAACAATGCGTTCTAATTTAGTACCGATGGTTAGCATATCTTCAAAATTTTCTCAGTATTTAATAATGGGAGGTTTAGTTTTAGG
>CAZCHR010000047.1:0-15036 GCA_964498665.1 uncultured Tenacibaculum sp.
TGATTATCGTGATAAAATCAAGACAATTTTAAAAGATAAAGGCTTTAATGCAAAACGCGTTGGAGGTTAATATTATTAAGGTGTAAAGGATATATATTCTTTACACCTTTTTTTATAAAAAAACTTTAACAACTAAAAATCAATAACTTAATAATAACATTAAAAAATAAACGTTTATTATATAAATTTCATAGAAGTCAACTCAATTCCCCAATCATATGAATTCATCTATACTACACATAACAAACGGAGATACTACTACAAACCGTATTCAAAAATTAAACTTTCAAGGTAATATTATCACATGGCGTGAAATGTTATGCGAAGGAAAAACACCGGTAGATGTTGGAAGCGAAAACTTCTGGAAAACTCGTTTTTATTTTTTAAAATCTTCTTACAAGGTTTCTAAACAAAGATTTATTGATTATACAGTAAAAGAATATAGAAGCCTTTGTAACCAAAAAGAACAAGACGAAATCGTTTTATGGTTTGAGTACGATTTATTTTGTCAAATAAACATGCTAGCTGTTATTAGTTGGTTAAAAAGATATAGAAAAGGTCGTCAAATTTCTTTAATCTGTTGTGGAGAAATAAATAATCAAGAAAAATTATTTAGTTTAAACGAACTAACCAACTCGGAATTAAAAGAATTATACAATAATAGAACACAACTTACAAAGGATGATATTGAATATGCTGATTATATTTGGCAACTATATTGCTCAGACAACCCATTACAATTAGAAAGCGCAAGTAAAATAAATATAAACACTACCTTCAATTATTTAGAAAAAGCATTAAAATCGCACTTACTACGTTTCCCTTCAGTAAATAATGGATTAAATCACCTTGAAAACAACATACTTAAAACAGTAAAAAACAATCCGTTTAAATCAAAAATAGAACTAGTTAATAAACTTTTAAGAAACCAAGAAATTTACGGATTTGGTGATATTCAGCACCTTAACAAGGTAAATGGACTAAAAAAACTATTCTCATCATTTAATCCTGTTAAATTAAATAAAATTGGTAAACAAGTTTTAGAAAATCAAACAAACTATTATAGTAATATACGTAGTGATTTTTCGTATCTTGGGGGCGCTAAAAAATACAGTTATCTATATATAAATTCTACAGATAAGCTGTTAAAAATTACATCATAAATGAATATAAAAAATTCTGAACTCATCTTAAATCCTGATGGAAGTATTTATCATCTAAATTTAAGACCTGAGCATATAGCTACCGATATTATTTTTGTTGGCGACCAATATCGAGTAGACAAAGTTACTCAGCATTTTGAAAATATTGAATTTACCACTCAAAAACGTGAGTTTAAAACAACAACAGGAACATACAAAGGAAAATGTTTAACTGTTATTTCAACAGGAATTGGTCCTGATAATATTGATATTGTTTTAAACGAATTAGATGCTTTAGTTAATATCGATTTAGAAACACGACAAGTAAAAAAAAATCACACAAAACTTAATATTACTCGTATTGGTACATCAGGATCATTACAAGCCGATATTCCTGTAAATAGTTTTTTACTAAGTTCTCATGCATTAGATTTAAATGGAATGTTACTTTCTTATCAGTTTGATAACATATCTCATCCCGATATAGAAGAAGCTTTTATCAAGCATACTAATTGGAGTTCAAAAAAATCACATCCTTTAATTGTTGCTAATGGTAAAGCTTTGGAAAGCAAACTAATGTCAGATAAGGTTTATACAGGAATTACTGCTACCGCAGGTGGTTTTTATGGTCCACAAGGTCGTGTACTACGTTTAGGATTGCAAGATGATGAATTAAATAATAAAATTGATAGTTTTAACTATAACGAAAACAGAATTACCAATTTAGAAATGGAAACTTCTGCTATTTATGGACTATCAAAATTACTAGGTCATAATGCTGCCTCAATGAATGCATTAATTGCTAATAGAGCAAACGGAACTTTTAGTGAAAATCCTGGTAAGGTTGTAGCTGATTTAATTATATATACTTTAGATAAACTTACAGAATAAAACGCAAACAATGAAAAAAATACATTCTTATATAATATTAGTTAGTATCTTTTTATTATCATTTGCTTTTACTTGTGAAGAAAAATGTCATGGAAATTCTTCTTTCAATATTTCTAAAGAAAAATACTTTATAAAAACTTCTGATGCTACTTTTAATCAGAATGATACTTTATGGTTACAATCTAAAATCCCTGTAAAAATTAAAAATTTAGATGGATTTACACATGAAATTAAAACTAACGGATTTTATCATAATATTTCAGCTAAAATAAAAACAAACTTTAATACGTATTCTTATATAGATTTTGGAAACTTTATCATACCAAGCATAGGTAACCCTTATAATTCTACTCAAGGAATTTTATCTAATTACATAAAAAAAGACGCTCATTTTGAATTTAAATTTGGATTAATTTTAAAACAAAAAGGCTCTTATAAATTAGAAACTGAAGATAAAATTCAAATCTACGGGAATGAAGTTACAGATGGATGTGATACAGGAGGCTATCATATACCTTTAGAGTTTGATAACACTACAACAACTTTCAACTTTCTTGTTAATTAAATAAATATGCTAAACTTAAAAGTAGGTGGAGTACCAGAACATTTTAATTACCCTTGGTATGTTACTTTAAAAAATAAAGAATATACAAACGAAGGAATCAACTTGCGTTGGCAAGATTTTCCAGGAGGTACTGGTGCAATGTGTAAAGCTTTACGTTCTGGTGAAGTAGATATTGCAATTGTACTTACCGAAGGTATTATAAAAGATATCATTAACGGAAATCCTTCTAAAATAACGCAAACCTTTGTTAAAAGTCCTTTAATTTGGGGGATTCACGTTGGCGCTAAATCAAAATTTAAAACTATTGATGATTTAGAAAACGCAACAGTAGCAATAAGTCGTTTTGGTTCTGGATCTCATTTAATGGCAATTGTAAATGCTCATAATAACGGATGGGATATTGACAAACTAAAATTTAAAGTTGTTGGCAATTTACAAGGAGGGATTGATGCACTTACAAATGGAGATGCTGATTATTTTATGTGGGAACATTTCACCACAAAACCTTTAGTTGACAATGATACTTTTAGACGCTTAGGAGACTGCCCTACTCCTTGGCCATGTTTCGTGGTTGCAGTTCGTAATGAAGTGTTAGAAAATAATTTTGAAGAAGTAAAAAAAGTACTTGATATTATTAATAATTGCACCAAAGATTTCAAAGACTTTGATAATATTGATAAAATACTAGCAGAAAGATATGAGCAACAGCTAGAAGATATTCAAGAGTGGTTATCCATTACAGAATGGAATGATGGTAAACCTGTAACTAAAAATTTAATTACCCGCATACAAAATAAAATGATTGGGTTTAACGTTATTGATGAGAAGAAGGATTCTGGTGAGTTAATCAGAAATATGTATATTTGATTTTTAAAACAAAAAAAATGAAAAAAGTAGTATTTATTGCAATTTGTACTGTTAGTTTAATAGGTTTTTCTTCTTGTGGAAGTACAAGCCCTTGTGGTTTATCTAAAGTTGACCAAACAAAACAAAACCAACATCAACAAGAAATAGTAGTTGCAGATGCAACTGAGGTTAGTGAATAAGTTGATGTTTCTTTTTATTCAAATTCAATAAATCCGCTTTTTAAGGCGGATTTTTTATTACTTTTAATTTATGAAAAAATTAATAAAAATTGTTGCGCTATTATTTTCAATCATCCTAATAGCATTCTTAGGAGACCTATATATTCTTAGAGGGTACTTTTACACCCGACATCTTATATTCTCTTAATACTGACAAATCCCAAAATGGGTTAGAAGTTTCAAATCATTATTGTAATTTAACTATTAATAAAGAAAATGATTCTTTTAACATAGAGTTTAACAATAATAGCTACAAACCATTTTTAGTTTGGACGTATAGATGGGATGCTTTTTTTTAAAGTAAATGACTCGGTTTTCATTAATCACTTAAGATATAAGTCTAACTTTCCTAAATACCTAAATAAATACGAATATGGTCTTGACTGTGGAACTGGTGCTGGCACATTTACTGTAAATCCTTTCGAATCATTTAAAATAAAAAAATCATATAATGAATTAATTAACTTTATTAACTGGCGATACCACCATCAGAATAATTCAACAAGAGATACTATTAAAGATTTAATTTACAACAAACCTTTATTATTAATCGATCGAGATAAAAATTTTAAAATCTTCAAAAGAAACGATTTAACTAATAAAGATTCAACTGAAATAGAATTATACATTCCTTTATTTAATACAGATCATACAAACCTTTTCTATGTTAAATCAAATAAAGTTAAATTATCATATAAAGACATAATTAATAATTTAACAGAATCAGAAAAGAAGGTACATGAAGAATATAAAAATTTCTAATTTTTCTTTTCTAACATTGGCACAAACTTAAAATCACCTAATTCATGCTTTTCAAATTCTTTTGGTGATTTGCGAATAAAAAGCGTCATTACTTGTTCTTTATCTCCAACAGGAATCAATAACTTACCCCCTACTTTTATCTGTCCTAATAAAGCTTTTGGTACAAATGGCGCACCTGCTGTTACAATAATTTTATCAAAAGGAGCTTCTTCAGGTAAACCTTTATAGCCATCACCAAAAATAAAACGCTTTGGTCTATAACCTAACTTTGGCAAAAACATCGATGTTTTTTTAAATAATTCGTGCTGACGCTCTATCGAATATACTTCAGCTTTTAACTCTAATAAAACTGCAGTTTGATATCCAGAACCCGTACCTATTTCTAAAACTTTTTCTCCTGGTTGTAACTCTAATGTTTGCGATTGAAATGCTACTGTATAAGGGTGCGAAATTGTTTGTTCTGCAGCAATAGGAAATGCTTTATCTTGATAAGCATGCGCTTCAAAACTACTATCAATAAACAAGTGCCTAGGTATTTTACGAACAGCATTTAATACTTGTTCATTTGTAATTCCTTTCGCTTGTAAAACGTTTGCTAACTGATTTCTAAGCCCTTGATGTTTGGTAGTATCTCTCACTAATAGTTAAATTTCGTCGGGTTAAAAATAGCAATAAATATGTATAAAAGCGTATATTTGTTAGCGTTGCTTTTCTCAAGCAAAATCAACAAATTAAAAACAGAAATCATTTTATTTTAAATGATTAAAATACAACCAAATAAACTATGTTAAAAGCTGGAGTTTTAGGCGCAGGACACTTAGGAAAAATTCACTTGCGTTTGTTGCAACAATCAGAAAAATATGAATTAGTTGGGTTTTATGATCCATATACTGAAAACGCAAAGAAAGTTGCTAAAGAATTTGGATACACATTATTCGATTCTATTGAAGAACTAATTAATGCTGTTGATGTAGTTGATATTGTTACTCCTACTCTTTCTCATTTCGATTGTGCAAAACAAGCTATTGAAAAAGGGAAACATATTTTTATTGAAAAACCAATAACAAATACAGTTTTAGAAGCTGAAGCTATTAGAACTTTAGCTAGTCAATATCACGTACGTGGTCAGGTTGGACATGTTGAGCGTTTTAATCCTGCTTTTACAGCTGTAAAAGATATGATTGACACTCCGATGTTTATCGAAACACATCGTTTAGCTGAATTTAATCCAAGAGGAACAGATGTTCCTGTGGTGTTAGATTTAATGATTCACGATATTGATATTATTTTATCAGTAGTAAAATCGAAAGTAAAAAATGTGCATGCAAGTGGCGTTTCTGTAATTTCTGAAACACCAGATATTACAAATGCTCGTATTGAATTTGAAAACGGATGTGTTGCTAACTTAACGGCTAGTAGGATTTCAATGAAAAACATGCGTAAAAGTCGTTTCTTTCAAAAAGACGCTTATATTTCTGTTGACTTTTTAGAGAAAAAATCTGAAGTAGTTAGAATGAAAGATGTTCCAGATTCTCCAGATGAATTTGCGATGATTTTACAAAATGCTGAAGGTGTTAAAAAACAAATATATTTCGACAATCCTGAAGTTACTGCTAATAACGCTATTTTAGACGAGCTAGAATCTTTTGCAGACGCTATCAACAATGATACAACACCAATAGTTTCTTTAAGCCAAGGAACAGAAGCTTTAAGAGTTGCTCAAATGATAATTGATTGTTTTTAATCGCAGGGCGATAGCCAATAATTTAATTTACGAAGATTGCTTCGAAAGCAAATAAATATTCTATAAACATCTCGCATACCTACATCGAGATTGTTCTTAAATAAAATTTAAAATAAACAAACAACATGAAAAAAATCGCTGTAATTGGAGCCGGAACTATGGGTAATGGTATTGCTCATACATTTGCTCAGTTTGGATACAACGTACAATTAATAGATATTTCTCAAAATGCCTTAGATAAAGGTCTCGCAACCATTACTAAGAATTTAGATAGAATGGTAGCTAAAGAAAAAATATCTGAAGATGACAAAAACAATACATTAAATAACATTTCAACATATACATCGATAAAAGAAGGTGTACAATACGCTAGTTTAGTTGTTGAAGCAGCTACCGAAAATGTTAATTTAAAATCTAAGATTTTTAAAGAATTAGATGAAGTTTGTCCAGAAGACACCATTTTAGCAACAAACACCTCTTCTATTTCAATTACTCAAATTGCAGCTGTTACAAACAGACCTGAAAAAGTAATTGGAATGCACTTTATGAATCCTGTACCAATTATGAAATTGGTTGAAATTATTAGAGGATACAATACTTCTGATGAAATAATGGAATTTACAGTTGATTTAACCAAGAAGATCAATAAAATTCCTGTTGAAGTAAATGATTATCCCGGTTTTGTTGCAAACCGTATTTTAATGCCAATGATTAACGAATCTATTGAAACATTATACAATTGTGTTGCTGGTGTTGCTGAGATTGACACAGTAATGAAATTAGGTATGGCTCACCCAATGGGACCATTACAATTAGCTGATTTCATCGGGTTAGATGTTTGTTTATCTATCTTAAACGTAATGTATGACGGATTTAAAAATCCTAAATACGCTCCTTGTCCTTTATTAGTTAACATGGTTAATGCTGGAAAATTAGGAATTAAATCTGGTGAAGGTTTTTACGACTACTCAGAAAGTAGAAAAGCTGAAAAAGTAGCTAAAATGTTTTCTTAATTATTCAAGAATTCAATAAAATTATCGATAAACTATATTCTTTAATATGGCTGAATTCTAATATAAATATGTATTATCTTTGTAAAAAATATTAATTTATGATATCCTCTGATTTTAGAGATTTTTTTTATTATCAGTTCAAGTCTTGTTCAACAAGAAATAGTAAATAGCTTGTTATCATTGTCTTTAAACGAGACTCAAGTAAAAGAGAATAATGATGTCAAAGCAGTTACTTGCCCTCATTGTTCATACAAAGGGATACGTGCCAATGGTAAACTTAAAGGTGTTCAACGTTATGTTTGCAATGGCTGTAAGAAAAATTTTAGTGAGACAACAGGTAAGTTTTGGTAAAATATCAAGAAAAAAGACAAGCTTAATCGTTATTTATATTGCTTACTCTCAGGCTACAGTATAAGGTAAAGTGCAAAAGAAACAAGGATTTCGATTCAAACCTCTTTTGATTGGCGTCACAAATTACTCACTTCATTTTCTAGTGTTTCAGTAGATGAATTTCAAGGCATTGTTGAGAGTGACGATTTATTCTTTTCTTTTTCAGAAAAAGGGAATCGTAATTTAGACAGAGCACCAAAAAAACGAGGAGAAAAGGCAAATAAGCATGGAATAAGTAATGAAAAAGTAGCTGTAGTAGCAACTTGTGATAGATCTGTAATAAAGACTTTAAAGTAGTCACAAGAGGTCGCATAAGTAAAAAGGATTTAGATAAAGTACTTAAAGGAAAACTAGATAAAGCAGATGTGCTTTGTAGTGATAGTCATAGAAGTTATGATGCCTTTGCAAAAGCAAATACTATTGAACATAAAAAGTTTAATGCTACAAAAGGACAAAGAACTGTGGATAAGGTATATCACGTTCAGAATGTAAATAATTTAGATATGAGATTGAGAAAATTTATGGACTCGTTTAATGGAGTTGCTACTAAATATTTACAAAATTACTTAAATTGGTTCTTAGTCCTAGAAAAAATTAAGAACTCAACTAATAAACTAACAACAGTAGCTGCTATAGAATTTGCTTCTAATACTGCTTGGTTTCAGTACAAACAACAAATATTTAATATGCTAACTATAACTTAGCTATTATAATGATTTCTGAAAATTAAAAGGAGTAATCATTTTCATGAGTTTATAGAAAGAAAAAATCCTTTACATTTCTGTAAAGGATTTTAGTGAGTTAAAATAAGTAGAAATTATTTTTTCACCATTTTTGAGATATAGCTATTATCTGTAGTTATTATTTTAACAAAGTATACTCCTAATGGGAAACTATTTGTGTTAAAATAACCGCTTACTTTATCGCGATTTAAGTTTCTGTAAGCTTTTTTTACTTGCCCGTATTGGTCTAAAAGAAGTATGTCTTTAATTAAAGTATTACTATTTGTTAATTTTGTATCAAAAGAAACATTTAATTTGTCAGAAAAAGGATTAGGGAAGGTTTTTAAAGGACTAATATTTACTTTTTCATCTTCAGTACTAGATTCACAATTCCAGCCAGTAACAATATTTGTTGTATCATCAAGTATAACGTTTTGCTGGTCCTTCATAAATTCTTTTTGAGAAGTATCTACATTTAAACAAGTAATTCCGTTGTTAGTTAAATTTACATATTCTAATTTAGTATTCGACTCTATACTAAATTCTCCAGGGTATTCACCTTCATCAAATTTATTCCCTTTTAAAACTAGTGTTTTAAGATTAGGAAAATCTGAAGTATATAACTCTGAAATATCAGTATATTCAATAGCTAGCTCTTCAAGGTTTTCATTTTGATTAAACTCAATTTTTTTAGCACTTAAATTAAAAATACGTACTTTTTTTAGTTTACCGTTATTTTTAAAGTCGATGTTACTTTTTACAATACCTTGGGTTCTAAATGTAAATGACTCTAAGTTGTGTAAGTTTCTCATACCATCAAAATACTCACCAGTAGATTCTGTACTTAATAAATTTAACCCTTTAACAGATGGCTCAGATCCAGAACCAGTTCTACCTCCAAGACGAAGACTTAACATCTTAGCGCCATTAGCTTCAGATCTTTGAATTAATCCATCACCGTTATTATCAAATCGTAAATAAACCTCTCTTCTAAAATCTGCATGAGCAAATTTTACAGTTTTCTCTTCCTTATGTGTTTTTCTAATTTGATAAACAGGGGTGTCGTCTACACAATAATCTGTATTGAAGTTATAATTATTTAATATTAAATGGTCTTGATTTTCTCTAATTTTAATACAATTTAAATTAATAACATCATCTATAATTAATTCGTTAATAGAAGTGTTTGATAAATCTAGGGAGAAGTTAGTTTTTAGTATTAAATTTTTTAATGTAAGTTTTCTTAAATTAGGACAATTTTCTATTGAAAAAGGCAATAGTGTTTCACCTCCATTTTCAACATTTCCTTTAAATTTTTGAGATATTTCTAATTCTTGTAAATTTGGGGAGTTACTAATTTTAAGATTTTCTAATCTGTTAAAATCGAAAAGTTTTACTTTTTTTAATTTCGGGTTTTTTGATAGGTCAACATTTCTCATAGATGCTCCCAATCCGCTATAACTTAGTTCTTCTAAGTTTGTTAAATGCTCAATCCCTTGAAAAACGTTTCCGTATAAAGACCTGCTTGATTGATCTAACATTTCATTTTCTCCTGCTCGATATACGATAGATCGAGTTGAAATTTTTGTTACAGATTGGGCTTCTGTAAGTTGAATGACACCATCATTGTTTGCATCAGATTCAGATAGAATAGCAAGTCTAAATCCATAATTTGGGATATCTACTACATCACGATCTTTTGTGATATAATCCTGAGCCATTAACGAACTCATGCCTACCATTAACATTTTTGCTGTTAAAATAATTTTTTTCATTGTATATAGTTTTTATTAGGCAAAGATAGGTAAGAATTAAAGTTAAAACGAGGTCAAAATAATTTTTCTAAACATTTAAATTTTTATGAATTTTATTTGCAAAACAACTAACAAACGTTTGTCAGTTTTTAACTTTTAATCGTTTTTTAGTATAAACGCTATAATTAATTTAATAACTTGTAAGGTAAATACAGTAATAATTTTAAGAGAAAACAGTTTCAAAGGTCAATTTTAAGTTTTTTTTTATGAAAGCTAATTATTTATATGAAAGAAGAACATGTAAATTTAGAATTACCACAAACTCTAGTCACAAGTATCCTATTGCTCCAAATATTTTGAACCAGAATTTTAAAGTCTCCAAAATAAATCAAGTATGGGTTTCAGATATTACTTATATACAAACAGACCAAGGTTGGATGTATTTAACGGTCATTATTGATTTATTTAATAGAAAAGTAGTGGGCTGGTCTATGAGTGTAATTAAACTACAGAAAACACTATTATTAGAGTTTGGAATATGGCTATTAGAAATAACGATATAACAGAAGAACTTATTTTTCATTCTGACAGAGGTTTACAATATGCAAGTTATACCTTTAGCGGAATAATTAAAAATTATGATGGAATGGTAAAACAATCTATGAGTAGAAAAGGTAATTGTTGGGATAATGCAGTGACAGAATCTTTCTTTAAATCTCTAAAAGTTAAATGGATATATAAACATAAATACCAATATTAGGTCGCAAGCTGAACTATCAATCTTTAGATAGATAGAAACTTGGTATAATAAAAAACAGAAGACATTCTGCTTTAGGAATGAAATCTATTGATCAATTTGAATTAGAAATGTATGATAATAATTTAGCTGCATAGTCTCTTAACTAATTACCCTCTTTTTTGTTGCAAGTCTAGTATATCACGTTCAAAATGTGAATCATTTAGATATGAGATTGAGAAAATTTATGGACTCTTTTAATCAGGAAAAAAATACTTCAACTAACTATCTTCAACACCTTAAAAAGTGTGGTGTGTGTAGTTTAAAATCAATAATTTATTTGTTGTTTTTAAGTTGGTAAATCCGTACATTATACTGATAATTAATTTTTCATACACCTTGAAAACTACCTCTGAATTTATTACTATTTTTAATCAAATAAAAGACCCTAGAAGCAATTTACACAAACGTCATAATTTAATTGACATCCTTCTCATTGGTATAATTTCAGTGATTTGTGGAGCAGAAACATGGAAACATATGGTTCGGTTTGCTAAGTCAAAAGAAGATTTTCTAAAAGTAAATTTAGTGTTGTGTAAATTAGTTTACCTAAAGCCTTCTTAAATTCATGTTACTGAGAATAAGTAAAGAGGGATAGAGATAATATATGCAAAATAAATGCTTATTTTTCATTGTAAAAAAAATATTCTTCTAACACGAAGTGTCAGCAATGATTTTCCATTTGCCATCTATCTTTTTAAAGATAATCATAAATACGCCATCTGCATTTCCTACTTCTCTTTTTAAATGATATTCGCCCATTACAGAATATGCTCCATTTGTAATTTTAGAGATATCGTTTATTTTAAAATTTAAAGTTCCAGAATGTTTCGGTGTTGGATATCCTTTTTTATAATTCGCTAAAGTTTTATCCCAACCATAGGTTACACCATTTCTACCATAAAACTTTAACGAATCACTCTTCCAATAACCTTTCATAAATCCTTCTAAATTATGACTAGACCAAGCTTTTTCTTGGGCTTTCATTATAGTTATAATCTTTTGTTTGTCTTCTTCTACAGATATTGCATTCGAATTATTTATTTCTACCTTACATGAAGACAAAACAAATAATAGCATAAAAACTAAAGGATAGATTTTTTTCATATTAAAAAAGTGAATTAATTATTTCTTTAATAGTTACTCCCTCTGCTTCTGCTTTGTAATTTTTTACAACTCTATGTGATAAAATTGGAATTGCTACCGCTTGTACATCTTCAATATCTGGTGAAAATTTCCCATTAATAGCTGCATGAGCTTTAGCTCCTAAAATTAAATTTTGTGAAGCACGTGGTCCAGCTCCCCAATCGATATATTTTTTAATTAAATCTGGTGCTTTATCAGATTTTGGACGCGTTTTACCAACTATACCTACAGCGTATTCTACTACATTATCTGCAACTGGTATTCTTCTTATTAGTTTCTGAACTTCAATAATTTCTTGAATTGAAAAAATAGAGTTTACTTTTTGACTTGTGTTAGATGTTGTGTTTTTAACTACTTGAACTTCCTCTTCAAAAGTTGGATATTCTAAATGAATTGAAAACATAAAGCGATCTAACTGTGCCTCTGGTAAAGGATAAGTTCCTTCTTGCTCAATTGGGTTTTGAGTAGCTAATACAAAAAATGGTAAATCTAATTTGTAATGATGTCCTGAAATCGTTACCGATTTCTCTTGCATTGCTTCTAATAAAGCTGCTTGTGTTTTTGGTGGTGTACGGTTAATTTCATCGGCTAAAATAATGTTTGAAAATATTGGTCCTTTTATAAATTTAAACTGACGATTTTCATCTAATATTTCACTACCAAGAATATCTGAAGGCATTAAATCTGGTGTAAATTGAATACGATTAAAATTTAATCCTAAAGCACTAGAAATTGTATTTACTAATAATGTTTTTGCTAAACCTGGAACACCTATTAAAAGTGAATGTCCTCCACATAAAATAGACAATAAAGTATAATCTACTGCTTCTTGCTGACCTATGATAACTTTACCTATTTCTTGCTGAAGTTGGTTAAACTTTTTTACTAAATCGTTTACAGCAGTTACGTCTGACATAGTTTTTCTTTTTTATTTTATTGTCTAAATTTATCTAATTACAAACTTTTATAAAGTAAGATTCCCGCTTACGCAGGAATCACAATATACTAAATTTATTAAGTTTTATTTATTCAATTTTTTCCAATCTTTTTTGAAAGTACATTTTTTGTAATCGTTACCCAATTTAATGTAAGTTTCTTGAATTTTATCTTTCGACCATTTTTCAACTTCCTCTTGCTTTTTCTTTGCTAAAGCAAATTGTTGCATTCTTACATAATCTTCAACAAGATCTGCTGTGTGAGTTTCAGTTTTATCTTTAACAAATATTACTTTGTACATTTTTTCACCTTCACGAGTTTCATCATAAAAAATATCTGATAACTCTCCTTTTTTAAGTTCACTAATTCTAGCAAATAAATCTGGTGGCATTCTTGTTAACTCAAACGTAGTTTCTTGTGTATATGGGTTTACAATTAATCCTCCATTATTTTTTGTATCCTCATCTTCTGAAAACTTTTTTACAGCTTCTTCAAAAGTTAATTTACCTTCCTTAATGTCTTCTATAATTTTCTCTATTGCTTCTTTTGTTTCTTTTAATTTCTCATCAGCAATTTCAGGTTGCATTAAAATATGAGAAACATCTCTACCTTTACCTCTTATTTTATTTAATAAAATAATATGATAACCAAAAGGTGATTTAAAAGGCTCAGAAATTTCACCTTCTTCTAAAGAAAATGCTACTTCTTTAAACTCTTTTACAAAACCTGTTTCTTTGGTAATTACCCCCATATTTCCTCCATTTTGAGCAACACTAGGGTCATCTGAATTAATAATTGCTTTTAATTTAAAACCTGCACCATCTTCAATTTGCTTTTTAATTTCATTAAGCTTTTTTATAATTCGATCGTTTTCTTCTTTTGTAGGTTCAGCTTTTAAAACAATTTGAGCTATTTCTACCTCAGCAGGAATTTCTGGCAATTCTTTTTTATCGTTTAATCCTTTGAAATAAACACGAACTTCTTCAGGAGTCACATCTATACTTTCTGTAATTTTTTGCTGTTCTTTTTCGATAAGAAGATTTTCTTTTTGAACTCTACTAAGTTCTTTCTTTAAATCATCTATATCATTAAAACCATATGCTTTTATTACTTTTTCTTCACTTCCGTATTGGTTGGTAAAATAATCAATACTTCTTTGTACTTTGCTATCAATATCTCCTTGAGAAACAACAACACTATCAATTACTGCGTGATGCGCTAATAATTTTTGTTGCATTAGTTCTTCTAACATTTCACAATTAGATATCGTAACTTTACCTTCGCTTCTTACTTCAACTTCTTGTTTAAATTTAGCAATATCAGAGTCTAATACAATGTTTTTTCCTATAACTACGGCTACTCCATCTACTTTAGTTTTCTGAGCGTTTACTATACCTAAACCTACTAAGAAAAAGGTTAATAAAATACTAGTATTCTTTAAAGTTTTTGTTTTGAATGGCATCATTTATCAGCGTTTTTTCAATCTCTCTTATTAATTCTAATTTTCTTTTGTGTAAAATAATTTGTTTAATTCTTAGATGAACAAATGCTACCGGAGCTATTGCATTTGTTGGTAACATATTTTTTACAGCGACCAAATATACTCCTAAACTATCTTCTTTTTGTATGAATTTGGATAATTTTAACAATTTTTCCTTAGGTACAGTTTGAAAAGGCGGAATATTATCTTTTAAATAATCTAAAGTAACCCAAGTACTATCTTGTAAACGATATGATTTAAAATTTAACAAGTGCGTTTCTAAATCTTCTCTATCTTCTTGTTTAGTTGATTTAAATTTACTGGTAGCCTCTTCTTTATCAAGAAAATCTTTACCAAAATGCACATACTCAAATTGAAATAATTCTTTATTTAATTTAAAGTTTTCTTTATTGTTTTCGTAATATGATTTTATTTCTTGATTGGTAACAATAGTATCTAATTGTTGTTTAATTAGCCTTTCCTTATAACCATTCATGTATAAGCTTTGCTTATAGGTATTAACTAAATCTTCAATTTCACTACTATTTACTTCTGAAATATTTTCTTCTGCCTTAACTAATAACAATTGTTGTTTAGCCCACGAATTTAT
>CAZCHR010000048.1:0-14798 GCA_964498665.1 uncultured Tenacibaculum sp.
TTATTTAAAGCTTTCTCTTTTTTTAGCAAGTTATATGTTTTGAAATAACTATTTATATGCTTGAAGTAAAGGGTTGTTTTTTAAAACCTTCAACATTTTCTTAGTTGACAAATATTCAAAATGTCGTTGTGTAACTTTAAATGTCTTGTTTAAAATTATTGTAGCTGGCAATGAAAAGGATCTATTTTTCCTTGAAGCTAATAATAATGGAATTTGATGTATTGGTTTTCTCTTCTTCCCAATTTCATTGTTAATATACTTTGTTCCTTCAAAGTTGATAATTTCCTCTGTCTGAACATTCATTTTAACAGCATAATATTCTGAGTTTAAAATAGAAATTACGTCAGAGTTTTTAAAAGCAACTTTATCCATTTTTTTACAATAAGCACACCAATTTGCAAAAAATGATATAAATACTTTTTTAGGTTTTACTGCCAATGAATCATCTAATTGCTCAAAAGAAATCCAATTTACTTTTTCATTTTGCGCAACTGTAGTAACGGTAAAACATCCGAAGAAAAAAAGAAATAGGATATGTTTTTTTAAATATTCCATCTAGTGAAACTTACCAAATTTTATACCAATAAAAAATGTTCTCGGAGCATTTGGACCATAAATATAATCAGAATCTCTGGTTGGACCCGAATCAAAATCATTTTGGTAAGCGTTGAACATATTTTTAACTCCAGCTGAAAAGGTAGTCATAAAATTTTCATTAAAATCAATATGAGATTCTAATTTCAAGTTTAAATCAAAGAAATCTGTTACCCCGTTTAGTTGTAAAAACCCCGTGTCACTAATTACTCTAGGAACAGTCATTCCGCCTGTATAAGTTCCTGTTATATCTAGATTAAATTTTTCACTTGGTAACCAAGAAGTATTTAAGTAGCCATAAAAATTAGGATTTCGTACAAATTCATCAACAACTATATTGGATTCTCCTGGTGTTGTACCGTCTGTTTCAAATAAAACTTGAGGCTCATCATATTTAGATGCTTGTATAGTTCCTCCTAATTGAAATTGCCATTTAGGATTTGGTGATACTCCAAATTCAAAATTAGTTCCGTATACTTTTGCGCCAGAACCATTTCTTACTTCTTCTACTATAGAGCCGTTAGATAATGTAGAACCAGTACTTACTAATGTAAAAGGATTCTCTAATGTTGTGTAAAAACCTTCAACTAAAAAATCTAATTGTAATAAATTAATGTTTTTAGAATAGTTTAAAGACCCCGTAAAAGCATTTGAAAATTCAGTTTTTAAATTATCAGAAAGAATTACGAATTGTGGCTCTCCACCTACACTTGAGATATGAACATCTTCATTAAATGCTTGTGGAGCTCTAAAGCCTCTTGCGTAGCCACCTCTAAACTTTAAAGCATCAGTAAATTGATAAGAAATTGTTAGTCTAGGAGATAAAGTTGTCTGACTTACATCAACATTTCTAGCAATCGTCCCGATAGTATAAGTTCCATCTACATTTACATTGTCTAAACGAGCGCCTAATAAAGCTGTAAATTTTTCAGATGGTTTCCATTCATATTGACCATAAACACCAAAAGATTTCACAGATTGATCAACTAAACGATTATAACCCTCTATTTTGTCTTCAGTAGATGTAAAGTTATATTCTGATCCAACAGTTAAAACATCTTTATTTTTAAATGATTTTGTGTATTGTAAACCATTTACCCAAGCTAAATCTTTAGTAGTTCCAAAAGCATTGTTTGCTAAAATAGTGTCTTGTTTAGTTCTTCCGCCTCCAAGACCACCATAATAACTGCCTCTGTCGGTGTATGAAGCAGAGGTGTATATTTGAAACTTACCTGAATCATTTTTACTGTAAATTTCATAATCTGCACCACCAATAAAAGTATCGTGATCCAATTCTTCTGTAATATCAGTAAATTGAGGGGCAAGATTTAATTTGTTACCACCACGTCTGTATTCTTTAATAGAGTTTAAATTTAAAGAAATTCTACTTTTTTCAGTTGGTTTTACAAAGGCTTTTGCACCAACAGTTGTGTTTGTTAGTTCTACTAATTCGGTAAAACCATCTCCATTAACATCTAAACTTTCTCGATTTCTATTCATTCCAAACAATGAGACACCACTATTTAAATTATCAGCAACAAGAGAGGTGTTAAATGTTAATGTTCTGTCAATTGATTTACCATCAATAAAAGCAAAGTTAGAACCAATTTCCCATGTGTTTAAAATAGGGTCTTTTGTAATTACATTTACTGTACCAGCAATAGCGCTAGATCCATATAAAGCAGATCCTCCACATCGAACAACTTCAATTCGTTCTATAATATTTGTTGGAATTTGCTCTAAACCATATACACCAATTAACGATGTGAAAACAGGTCTGCTATTTAATAAAACTTGCGTATAGCCTCCGTCTAATCCGTTTAATCGAACCTGAGTAAATCCACAGTTTTGGCAATTAGTTTCAACGCGTACACCAGGAGCATAATTTAATCCGTCTGCCATAGAAGCAGATTGTGTAGCAGTAAGTAAACGGGGTTTTATAGTAGAAACTACAACAGGAGTTTCTTTACGTTCTACTCGGTTTCTTGTGGCGCTAATTACTACTTCATCTAAACCTAAAGCATCTTCAATTAATTCAAAGTTTAGCTTTATTTTTTCGTTGACTTTAGCAGTAATCTCTTTTGATGTTTTTCTAAATCCTTGCGAACTCACTTCAATAAGAATTTTACCAGTTGGAATTTTAAATTTATAAAATCCATCTTCATTAGACGTTACTCCATTAACGCCTCCTTTTATATATATAGAGGCGAATGGAACTGGCTCGTTGTTTGAAGTAATTTTTCCTGATATAGTTTGGCTAAAACCAGAATGTATTATTTGTAAAAATAAAAATATGAAAATAGCAAATTGTTTTCTCATTGTAAGATGATGTTTTTAGCAAATATATCACTAACGCAACTAGGTTGTAATAATATTTTATTTGGATTTTATTTATGCAAAGTTAAATAATTTTTTAGACAAGACTAAAAATTATTTTATTTAAACTGAAATTTGTATTTTTGTAAAACCAAAAAAGTAAAATGTTTAGTCAGTCAGAAGAAAATTATATCAAGGCAATTTATCATTTAGGTGCTATTTCAGATAAGGGAGTAAGTACAAATGCTATTGCAAAAAAGCTAATTACTAAAGCTTCATCGGTAACAGATATGATTAAAAAATTATCTGAAAAAGAAGTTGTTGTGTATAAAAAATACCAAGGAGTTACTTTAACTGACTTTGGTAAAAAAACAGCAGCTAATATTATTCGTAAACATCGATTGTGGGAAGTTTTTTTGGTTGAAAAATTGAATTTTTCTTGGGATGAAGTGCATGAAGTTGCTGAGCAATTAGAACATATTAAATCTCCCAAATTAATTGATGAACTAGATTCTTTTTTGGGTTATCCAAAAAGAGATCCGCACGGAGATCCTATTCCTGATAAAGAAGGAAATTTACCGCAAATACAAAAAAGCTTACTTGCTACGTTACACAAAAATGAAAAAGGTGTGTGTGTCGGAGTAAATGACACTTCTTCTGAATTTTTACAGTTTTTAGATAAACAAGAAATCGGATTAGGTCAAGATATAGAGGTGTTAGATAAAGAGCCTTTCGACGATTCTTTTTTAGTAAAGATAAATGGTAAGGAGATGACAATATCAAACAAAGTAGCAAACAATATTTATATACAAAAAAACTAAGATGAAAAGAATAATCACATTAATAATATTGCTGTTAATAATAGGTTGCGGTAAAGAAAGAAAGAAAGAGAACGGGAAATTAAATGTAGTTACAACAACTACTATGATTACTGGTTTAGTAAAGAACATTGGAGGAGATAAAATTGGGGTGAAAGGTTTAATGGGATCAGGTGTTGATCCGCATCTATATAAAGCAAGCGAAGGAGATGTGTCAAAACTATTTGAAGCAGATGTAGTTATTTATAACGGATTACATTTAGAAGGAAAGTTAGAAGAGGTGTTTGAAAAAATGGAATACCAAAACAAGAAAACAATTGTAATTTCTGATATAATAGATAAAAACACCTTGATAAATTCAGAGAATTTTGCTTCAAATTACGATCCTCATATTTGGTTTGATATTAATAATTGGATAAAAATTACAACTTACGTAGCAGGCAAATTAGGAGAACTTGATGCTAAAAATGCTGAAGTATATAAAGCCAATGCAAAAAAGTATATTGAAAAATTAATAAGATTAAATACTGAAATTGATACTAAAATTAATGAACTTCCAGAAGAACAAAGAATTTTAGTTACAGCACATGATGCATTTAATTATTTCGGAAAACAACATAAATTCAATGTTGTTGGTTTACAAGGTTTATCAACTGCAACAGAAGCTGGAGTTCAAGATGTACAAAAATTAGCAAAGTTTATTATAGAAAATGAAGTGAAGGCAATTTTTTTAGAAACATCAGTTCCAAAAAGAACGATTGAAGCTTTACAAGCAGCAGTAAAATCAAAAGGACAAGAAGTTGTAATTGGTGGAACTTTATATTCTGATGCATTAGGAAACGCAGGAACAGAAGAAGGTACTTATTTAGGTATGTACAAAGCAAATGTAAAAACCATCGTAGACGCTTTAAAGTAATATGGAAGCAAAATATGCAGTAACAGTTGATGATTTAACAGTAGCTTATAATTATAAGCCAGTACTTTGGGATATTGATTTGTCAATTCCTGAAGGAGTTTTAATGGCAATTGTGGGTCCTAACGGAGCTGGTAAATCAACTTTAATAAAATCTATTTTAGGAATTATAAATCCAATTGCTGGAAGTGTTTCTGTATATGGAAAGCCTTATGACAAACAACGAAAACTAGTAGCATATGTTCCTCAAAAAGGAAGTGTAGATTGGGATTTTCCTACAACAGCTTTAGATGTTGTAATGATGGGAACCTACGGGAGTTTAGGTTGGATTAAACGACCAGGAAGTGCACAAAAAAAAGCAGCACTAGAAGCCTTAGAAAAAGTAGGTATGTTACCTTTTAAAGGACGACAAATCTCTCAGCTTTCAGGTGGACAACAACAGCGTATATTTTTAGCAAGAGCTTTGGTGCAAAATGCATCTATCTATTTTATGGATGAGCCTTTTCAAGGTGTAGATGCAACTACGGAAATAGCGATTATTAATATTTTAAAAGAATTACGAAAAGCAGGAAAAACTGTTGTGGTTGTACATCACGATTTACAAACGGTTCCTGAGTATTTCGATTGGGTAACTTTTTTAAATGTAAAGAAAATTGCAACAGGTCCTGTTAAAGAGATTTTTAATGATGATAATCTAACAAAAACTTACGGAATTAATTATAAAGTAAGTGTACAGCAGTAATGGATTTACAAGAATATTTCAGTCTCGTTTTTTCAGATTATACACTTCGTACGATAACAATAGGTACCGCAATTTTGGGTGCTATCTGTGGTATGTTGGGTAGTTTTGCTGTTTTGAGAAAGCAAAGTTTATTAGGAGATGCAATTTCTCACGCATCACTTCCTGGAATAGCAATCGCTTTTTTAATCACAGGAACAAAAGATACTAATGTATTATTGTTAGGAGCATTGATTAGTGGGTTAATCGGAGCTTTTTGGATTCGAGGGATTGTAAAAAACACCCATTTAAAAACTGATACAGCTCTAGGATTAATCCTTTCTGTTTTCTTCGGGTTCGGGATGTTATTGTTAACGTTTATTCAAAAAATGCCAAATGCAAATCAATCAGGATTAGATAAATTTTTATTTGGTCAAGCTGCGACATTGCTAATTAGTGACGTTTGGTTTATGGCAATAGTTACAGGTATCTGTTTAATTGTATTATTTCTTTTCTGGAAAGAATTTAAACTTTTATTATTTGATGCTGATTATGCAAAAACCTTAGGTTTTAATACGAAATTTATTGATGCTTTAATTACCAGTTTTATAGTGTTGGCTATTGTTTTAGGATTGCAAACTGTTGGAGTTGTTTTAATGAGTGCAATGTTATTGGCACCTGCTGCTGCTGCGAGACAATGGACAAATAGTTTGAGTACAATGGTTGTTTTAGCAGCAGTTTTTGGTATGTTGTCAGGTGTGGTTGGTACGGGTGTTAGTGCTAGTCAATCTAATTTATCAACAGGTCCAGTAATTGTATTGGTAGCAGCGATATTTGTTGTTTTCTCATTTATATTTTCACCATCAAGAGGATTGTTATTTCGTCAAATTCGTTTTTTAAAAAACCGAAGAGATTTAAAATTACATAAAACCTTGGCTTTTATGTTCGATTTGGTAAAGACACACGAAGATAAATCGCATCCGCATGCGGTAAAAATTTTAAATAATTTTCAAGGCTATACAAGAGGAACTTTAAAGAAGTTAGAAGAGAAAAAGTATATAAGAGTAGAAGGAAAGATGTGGTCGATGACCGAAGAAGGTTATCAGTTTGCAGGAAATTTATACAACCAACATATAGAAAATGAGTAGTGCGCAAATAGAAATACAATTAATAGCAAGTTTGGTTGCTGTAGCTTGTGCAATACCGGGAGTGTTTTTGGTGTTGAGAAAAATGGCATTGATAAGTGATGCGATTAGTCATTCTATCTTACCAGGTTTAGTAATCGGTTTTTTTATTACGCACGATTTAAATTCTCCATTATTAATTTTAATGGGTGCATTATCAGGGATTTTAACGGTTGTATTGGTTGAGTATATTCAAAAAACAAAACTGGTAAAAGAAGATACTGCTATAGGGTTAGTTTTTCCAGCTTTGTTTAGTATTGGTGTACTTTTGATCGCGAAAAATGCTAATGATGTTCATTTGGATGTAGATGCTGTTTTATTAGGAGAATTAGCTTTTGCTCCGTTTGATAGATTGATAATTAATGATGTTGATTTAGGTCCAAAATCGGTATGGGTTATAGGAACCATATTATTAATTACTTTGAGTCTATTAATCGCTTTTTTTAAAGAATTAAAAGTAAGTACGTTCGATACAGGTTTGGCAACAGCTTTAGGTTTTTCACCAGTAGTATTACATTACGGATTAATGAGTGTAGCATCAATAACAACGGTAGGTTCGTTTGATGCAGTTGGAGCTATTTTAGTAGTCGCTTTAATGATTGCGCCAGCAGCTACAGCATATTTGTTAACGAACGATTTAAAGAAGATGTTGTTTTTATCTGTAATCTTTGGAGTGTTTTCCGCAATTTCTGGTTATTGGGTCGCACATTTGTTAGATGCATCAATTTCTGGGTCAATGACTACCATGTTAGGGTTGGTATTTTTAATAGTTTATTTATTCGCACCAAACAAAGGATTGATATCAGTAGTTTATAGAAATAAACAACAACAAAAAGAAGTCCAATTACTTACTTTTTTATTACATCTTAACAATCATAAAGAAGAAAGTGAAAGACATATTAATCATTTAAATGAACATATTAATTGGCATAAAGTAAAAGCAAAATCTGTTGTAGAGTTGGCGGAAAACAACAATATGATTAATATTGATAATCAAATTATATCTTTAACCGAAAAAGGAAAAGTTTTTACAGAAAAAGCAATAGATTATATTATTACAAATGACGATTCTGAGATAGAATCAATGAAAAAAGATTTCTTTTTATTTAGAGGTTAAAACACTCCGTAACTTTCCTTAAATTCGTACAATTGGTATTAAAAAAATAATTGTGCAAGAACCATCAACGTTTCAAGTTTATAACGCATCTGCAGGTAGCGGAAAAACATTTACTTTAGTTAAAGAGTATTTAAAAGTACTATTGAATTCTGAAGACATCTTCCGTTTTCAAAAAATATTAGCAATTACATTTACCAATAAAGCAGCTGGTGAAATGAAGGAGCGAGTTTTAGAAAACCTACAAGATTTTTCAGAGGGAAAAGAAAATGATTTGTTTAAGGTTATTCTTAATGAATTAACTGTTGATAAAAATGTAATTAAACAACGAAGTAAAAAGATATTAGATGCTATTTTGCAAAATTATTCAGCATTTTCAATTACTACGATAGATAGTTTTACTCATAAAATAATTAAAAGTTTTGCATACGATTTAGGATTGTCGTTAAATTTTGAAGTAGAAATGGATGCGGTTTCATTGTTAAATGAAGCAGTTGATGTTTTAATTTCTAAAATCGGAACCGATAAAGAGCTAACAAAATTATTAATAGATTTTTCTTTAGATAAAGCAGATGATGATAAATCTTGGGATATTTCTCGAGAATTAAATGAGTTTTCTAAAATTTTATTGAATGAAGATGATACCAAACATTTTAGAAATCTTGCCGATAAAAAAGTAGGGGATTTTACAGATTTAAAAACCAAACTATCTAAACATCAAAAAGAAATAAAAACACGTTTTCAAGAAATTGGGAATAAAGGTTTAGAAATTATAGAATCAGTTCAGTTAGATCATAAAGAATTTTACAGGTCTATGTTTCCTAATCATTTCGTTACTTTGGCTAATAATCCTGAAAAAGCAAAGTTTTTTGAAGATTCTAAATTGCGTGAACGAGTAGAAGAAAATAATTTTTACGCAAAATCTAAATCGGATGATATAAAGAATGCAATTGAAAGTGTTTTACCAGATTTATTGAATTTGTATACAGAGTCAGAACAATTGCATCAACAATTTTTGATGAACAAATTGGCTTTGAAAAGTATAATTCCTTTAGCGGTTTTAAATCATATAAATTTAGAGTTAACAGAAATAAAAGACGAAAATAACCTTCGATTAAATGCAGAATTTAATCAGCTAATTTCTGATAATATAAAAGATCAACCAGCTCCTTTTATTTATGAACGAATCGGACAACGATTTATGCATTATTTTATTGATGAAATGCAAGATACGTCGGTTTTACAATGGCAAAATTTAATTCCGTTGATAGATAATGCATTAGCGCAAGAAAATAGTAATTTATTGTTAGTTGGTGATGGTAAACAAGCTATTTATCGTTGGCGTGGTGGAAAAGCAGAACAGTTTATAGGTTTAGGTTCTGATGTTGATAATCCTTTTCATATTCCGAAAGAAGCAAAAACTTTAGAAACCAATTATAGAAGCTTTTCAGAAGTAATTAATTTTAATAATTCTTTTTTTCAGCACACTGCTAATTTTATTCAAAATGAAAATTATAGCAATTTATTTGTAGATGGTAATAAGCAACTTGAAAATGCTAAAAAAGGCGGATTTGTGTCTTTATCTTTTTTAGAAAAAGAAGAAAATAAAGAAGATGAGGTTTTAAAATATCCGAAGAAGATATTAGAGAAAGTCAATGAGTTAAAATCGGAATTCTCGTTAAATGAAATTTGTATTTTAGTTCGTAAAAAGAAAGACGGAGTTGCAGTTGCTAATTATTTATCTGAACACGGAATAGATATTATTTCTTCCGAAACATTATTGTTACAAAATAGTTCAAAAGTAAATTTTATAGTCGATGTTTTGCAGGTAATTCAACATCCGAATGATAAAGAAACCTTATTAGAGTTATTATATTTTTTACACGATCATTTAAAAATAAAGACAGATAAACATTCGTTTATAGCTAATTTAATTAACCTTTCTAACGGTGCGCTTTTTGAAGAGTTAAATGTTTACGGAATATCGTTCAACTTGTCTGACTTTCATCAATTGCCTTTTTACGAAAAAGCAGAAGAAATTATAAGAAGTTTTACTTTGATAAATTCTTCGGATTCGTATGTGCAGTTTTTTTTAGATGTAGTTTTAGAACAGCAAAGAAAAGGAACAAATATTCAAGAGTTTTTAGATTTTTGGGATGAGAAAAAAGATAAACTAAGTATTGTTGCACCCGAAAGTGGAAATGCGGTTCAGGTAATGACCATTCATAAATCAAAAGGTTTAGAGTTTCCGGTGGTTGTTTTTCCGTATGATTTAGAAATTTACCGACAAATAAATCCGAAAGTATGGCTAAACGAATTGCCTGACAGTTTCGATAAGTTTAAAGAATTATTAGTTCCGTTTAATAAAGATTTAAAGTTTGTAAACGATAAAGGCGCTGAGATTTATCAAGAGCAAAGAGAAGAGTTAGAACTCGATAATTTTAATCTATTATATGTTGCGTTGACTCGCTCGGTAGAACAGTTACATATTATCACTGAACATAAAATTTCATCCAAAGGAATTGAGAATACTAACTTTTATTCAGGAGTTTTTATCAATTACTTAAAAGAAATTAATAAATGGGATAATACTGTTCTTGAATATAATTTTGGAGAGTCGAAAAGAGTTAGTAAAAAAGAACGAAAAGAATCGTTAACTAAAATTCAAGAAGAGTTTATTTCTACACCTTGGCAAGAACATAATATTAAAATGTTAGCTAGCGCATCAAAATTGTGGGATACCGAACAAGGAAAAGCAATTGATTTTGGAAATTTGATTCATGAAATGATGGCAAAAATCATTACGAAAAGTGATGTAGGAAAAATTGTAAATCAATACGAGCAACAAGGAATTATTGATAAAGAACAATCAAATTTAATAAAAGTTGATGTTTATAAAATTGTAAACCATCCAGAGTTACAAAATTATTATTCAGAAAATGTTATCATATATAATGAGCGTGAAATTGTTGATGTAGATAATCAAATTATGATTCCAGACAGGTTGTCTTTTGATGAAAACAATGAAGTTACAATTATTGATTATAAAACAGGAAAACCTTCAAAAAGTTATCATCAACAATTATTAAGGTATGAACGAGTTTTAAAAACGATGAATTTTAAAGTAGCAAAAAAACTACTTATATATATTAACGAAGAAATTTTGGTTGAAGAAGTTTAAAAATTAACTTTGACCTTTTAAATACAAATGTCATATCGAGCGAAGTCGAGATGCAATTCAAACATAAATTATGTACGGAAAAATAAAAGACCAACTACAACAAGAAATTAAGGATATTAAAGATGCTGGATTATATAAGTCAGAAAGAATTATTACATCATCTCAAGATGCAGTGATTAAAATATCAACAGGAGAAGAAGTAATTAATTTTTGCGCAAATAATTATTTAGGGTTGTCAAATCATCCAGAAGTAATTCAAGCAGCAAAAGATGTTATGGATACACATGGTTTCGGAATGTCGTCTGTTCGTTTTATTTGTGGAACACAAGATATTCATAAGCAATTAGAAAAAAAGATTGCTGATTTCTATACAACTGAAGATACCATATTATATGCAGCAGCTTTTGATGCTAATGGAGGAGTTTTTGAGCCTTTATTAACAAAAGAAGATGCTATTATTTCTGATAGTTTAAATCATGCTTCTATCATAGATGGAGTTCGTTTATGTAAAGCAGCTCGTTACCGTTATGCAAATAATGATATGGTAGCACTAGAAGAGCAATTGATTGAGGCTAGTAAACAAAATCATCGTTTTAAAATTATTGTTACAGATGGTGTTTTTTCTATGGATGGAATAGTAGCAAAACTTGATGAAATTTGTGACTTAGCAGATAAGTACGATGCGTTAGTTATGGTAGATGAATGTCATGCAGCAGGATTTATAGGTAAAACTGGTCGCGGTACAGTTGAGTTAAAAAATGTAATGGATCGTGTAGATATTGTAACTGGAACTTTAGGTAAAGCTTTAGGAGGAGCAATGGGAGGTTACACAACAGGTAAAAAAGAAATTATTGAAATTTTACGTCAACGTTCTCGTCCTTATTTATTTTCTAATTCATTAGCACCAGCAATTGTCGGAGCATCATTAAAAGTTTTTGATTTATTATCTAACGATACGTATTTAAGAGATAAGTTAGAGTGGAATACCGGTTATTTTCGTACAGAGATGGAAAAAGCAGGGTTTGATCTAGTAGGAGCAGATGCAGCAATTGTACCTGTGATGTTGTATGATGCAAAGCTTTCTCAAACTATGGCAAATATGTTATTAGATGAAGGTATTTATGTAATAGGTTTTTTCTTTCCTGTAGTGCCAAAAGAGAAAGCTAGAATACGTGTTCAGTTATCGGCAGCACATAGTAAAGAGCATTTAGATAAAGCAATTAAAGCTTTTATTAAAGT
This sequence comes from uncultured Tenacibaculum sp., assembly GCA_964498665.1. GTDB lineage: Bacteria > Bacteroidota > Bacteroidia > Flavobacteriales > Flavobacteriaceae > Polaribacter. Next base: position 12,078 of record CAZCHR010000048.1, read on the forward strand.
GGCTAAAGAACTTAAAGTGATTCAATAAGATTGATTAAAAACTTGCTTTTATTGTAAGTTTTTGTAGATTTGCTTTTGTAAATAAGTTTTAACAACTTACATTTGCGTTATATATAAACGAACTTTTAATTTAAATTTTTAATAATGAAACAAATCAAATTAGCTGTGATGGCTTTGTTTGCATTCGCTACTGTAGGAACTGCAAACGCACAAGATTCAGACAACCCATGGGCGGTTGGTTTTGGAGTTAACGCTGTTGACGTTAGAATTCCATCTGAATTTGGAGATTATGCAAAAGATTACATTGGTACAGATGACTTTAATATTTTGCCATCTATTTCAAGAATAACTGTTGATAGATATTTAAACGATGGTTTTACATTGCAATTAGCAGGGTCTTTAAATAAAATTGAAACTACTAGAGCTGAAAACGATACAGATGAGCTTTACTGGGCAATTGATGCAAATGTAAAGTATGACTTAAATAATTTATTTGGAGAAACTTCATGGTTTGATCCTTATGTATATTTAGGTGGTGGTTATACTAATGGAGTTAGTTATGCAGGAGCTGAAGGTTCAGAAGGAATGTTAAATGCAGGTTTTGGATTCAATACTTGGTTTAATGATAATTTGGGTTTAAACTTCCAGTCTGGAGGAAAAAAAGAATTTGCTGATAAAGTACAAGATCACTTCCAGCATTCAGTTGGTTTAGTGTTTAAGTTTGGAGGTAAAGATACTGATGGAGATGGTATTTATGATAAAGATGATGCTTGTCCTGAAGTTGCTGGATTAAAAGAGTTCAACGGATGTCCTGATACTGATAATGATGGTATTAAAGATTCTGATGATGCTTGTCCAGAAGTTGCTGGTTTAGCTGCTTTAAACGGATGTCCTGATTCTGATGAAGATGGTATCGCTGATAAAGATGATGCTTGTCCTACTGTAAAAGGAACTAAGGCTAACAACGGATGTCCTGATTCTGATGGAGATGGAGTAGTTGATAGTAAAGATAAATGTCCTAACACTGCAGGTCCAGCTGCAAACAATGGATGTCCTTGGCCTGATACTGACGGAGACGGAGTATTAGATAAAGATGATAAATGCCCTAAAGTTGCAGGAGTTGCTTCTAATAACGGATGTCCAGAGGTAATTATTAAAGAAGAGGCTGTTAAGAAATTAAATGATTTTGCAAGAGCTATTTACTTTAATTCAGGGAGAACTTCTTTTAAGCCTGGAGTTACTGATAACTTAGATAGAATTGCTGGAATTATGAAGGAGTACCCTAAAGCAAACTTTAGTGTTCAAGGTCATACTGATAGTCAAGGTAGAGCTGCTTCTAACATGAGATTATCTGAAAGAAGAGCGAAAGCTGTTTTAGATTATTTAGTTGCTAAAGCTGGTGTTGCTGCTTCAAGATTAAGTTCTGCAGGATTTGGTGAAGATTACCCAATCGCTGATAACAAAACTAGAAATGGTAGAGCTCAAAACAGACGTGTTGAAATTAAATTAGTAAAATAATTTATTCTACATATTATATAAAGCCTCGCAAATGCGAGGCTTTTTTTATGGAATATTTTATGAAAAATACTACAAAACGTTTTTTAAATTCCTTTAAAAAAATTACCTTTGCACCTTGAAAAAAGGAGCTAAAGCTCACATAGCAAATTAAATAACTTTAATTACATATAGTAATGTCTACAATAACAGGTAAAGTTTCTCAAATTATTGGTCCAGTTATCGATGTTGAGTTTAATACAGGAAGTGCTGAATTACCAAAAATTTACGATTCATTAGAAATTAAAAAAGATGATGGTTCTATTTTAGTATTAGAAGTTCAACAACACATTGGTGAAGATACAGTTCGTACCATTTCTATGGATGCAACTGATGGTTTAAGTAGAGGTACTGAAGTAGTAGCTACAGGAAACCCAATTCAAATGCCAATAGGTAGTGATATCTATGGACGTTTATTTAACGTAACTGGAGAAGCTATTGATGGTTTAGGAGATTTACCTAAAGTTGGTAAGGATGGATTGCCAATTCACCGTCAAGCACCAAAATTTGACGAATTATCAACTTCTACTGAAGTGTTATTTACTGGTATTAAAGTAATCGATTTAATTGAGCCTTACGCAAAAGGAGGTAAAATTGGATTATTTGGTGGAGCTGGTGTAGGTAAAACAGTATTAATTCAAGAGTTAATTAACAACATTGCAAAAGGACACGGAGGTTTATCTGTATTTGCAGGAGTTGGAGAAAGAACTCGTGAAGGAAACGATTTACTTAGAGAAATGTTAGAATCTGGAATTATCAAATATGGTGATGATTTTATGCATTCTATGGAAGAAGGAGGATGGGATTTATCTAAAGTAGATAAACCTGGAATGAGAGACTCTAAAGCTACTTTCGTATTCGGACAAATGAATGAGCCACCAGGAGCACGTGCGCGAGTTGCATTATCTGGTTTAACAATAGCAGAATATTTCCGTGATGGAGCAGGAGAAGCACAAGGAAAAGACGTTCTTTTCTTCGTAGATAATATCTTCCGTTTTACACAAGCAGGTTCTGAGGTTTCGGCATTATTAGGTCGTATGCCATCAGCGGTAGGTTATCAACCAACTTTAGCAACAGAGATGGGAGCAATGCAAGAGCGTATTACTTCTACTAAGAAAGGTTCTATTACATCTGTACAAGCGGTTTATGTACCTGCGGATGATTTAA
>CAZCHR010000049.1:0-14775 GCA_964498665.1 uncultured Tenacibaculum sp.
CTATAAATAATCTAACCCTGAGTTTTTACTTACACAGATTTTAGGATAGTGTCTTGATTTATTTTAATTTACTTAGCTCAGCTTTTTTAGTATTTATTTCTGCTTGAATTTTAGCTAAACGCTTTTCGATTTTAAGAATAATATTTTCTTTACGAGCAATACTTTCTTTAGAAGTTGTAGTGTCTTTTTTAGCATCTTCTAGTTTAGATTTCATTCTGTCTAAACCTTCTTTACCGCTAATTAATATTTCTTCGTTAATACTAATGTCATCTTCTAAATCACTAATTAAAGTGTTTTTTTCTTTACTAATAACTTGCTCTTCAGCTTTAATTTGATTATCTAATTCTTTTAATTTTTCTTCTTCTAAACGTAATGCTTCTTGTTGTTTTAAATAAGCTAATTCTTTAGCTTTACGTTGTTCCTCTAGTTTTTTACGAGCAGCTTCTAATTTTTGTTTACGTAATAATATATTTTGTTGATTGTTTCCTAATTCAGTATCGTAAGTAGTAGTTGTCTCTTTTACTATTTCTTGTTTTGTAATAGTTGTATCTTTTTTACGTTTTTTAGCTAGCTTTTTTTCAATAACAGATAATTCTAATTTTTGATTTTCAATTTGCTTACTTAATTTGGTAAGCCTTTTCTGCATATTGTTGACAATATTTTCTTTTCTGCTAATATCTTTTTTATTACTGTTTTTTCTTTTCTTAAAACTATCTAAGTTTGCAGTAACACGTTTTAAAGCTCTAACACCACTAGACAAAATTTCTTCGTTAGCGCTAATCTGGTTTTTTTTGTTTTTGATTTCAGTTTTTAAAGATTTAATATCGTTTTGTGCTTCAGTTTGTTGTAAATTGAAAAAAAAGATAAAAAAAATAGGAGTAACTAAAAGTCTTAATGTTTTCATTTTGATTTGTTTATTTAATTTTAAATACACTTTTTAAGGGGCTGCAAAATTACAACTTTAAATATAAACTAAAGATTTTTTATTGAGCTTTTTTTAGTTATTCATGATGGTAAGGTTCATTACGTAAAATAGTGTATCCACGGTAAATTTGTTCAACAATAAATAAGCGAATCATTTGGTGTGAAAAGGTCATTTTTGATAAAGATATTTTTCCTTGAGATTTTTTGTAAACACTTTCAGAAAAACCATAAGGACCGCCAATAACTAAAACTAATTGTTTAATTCCTGAATTCATCTTTTTCTGAAGATATTTAGAAAACTCTATAGAGGTAAAATCTTTTCCTTTATCATCTAATAAAACTAATTGATCTGTGTTTTGTAGTTTTGATAAAATTAATTCACCTTCTTTTTCTTTTTGTTGAGATTCACTAAGACTTTTAACATTTTTAATATCAGGAATTATCTCAAGTTCAAATTTAATATAGTGTTTTAGCCTTTTTTGATAATTATCAATTAACTGAATAAGGTTTTTATCATCAGTTTTACCAATAGCAAGTAGTTTAATTTTCATGTAACTTAAATATCTTAATTACTTTTGAGAAAGTAGTATATATCTGCAAATATAAAGAGAATACTAATTCATTTATTTTTTCAATATTTATTAGAATAAAATTAGTATTTTTCAGAGAAAAAGAAATTGTAATTTGCTTAATGTAAAGTTTTAGATTTTGTATTAAGTTTAAAAATGTGAAAATTACAACTATTTTTTGTTGAAAATTTATTTTTAATCTATGACGAATAGCTTTACTTGTAGGATAGTCTTATTTATTATTATGTTCTGTCAATTTACATTTGCACAATCACCTCCAAATGCAGAAAACGATACATATGAAGTTGCAACTAATGCAACATTAAATATTGGTGTTCCTGGTGTTTTAGGAAATGATACTGATGCAGATGGAGATACTTTAGTTGTTACTCAGTATTTAATTAATAGTATTACATATAGTGCAGGAAACCCTGCAAATCTAACAGAAGGTACTATAACGATAAATGCAAATGGAGGATTCACTTTTACTCCTGCTGCTAACTATAACGGTAATATTCCTGTAATTAATTATTCAATTTCGGACGGAACTTCAACTGATACAGCTAATTTGGCTATTTCAATAATTAATACAGCACCTCCAGTAGCTAACGATGATTATGATACTGTTGAGGTAAATACAACATTAAATGTTCCTGCTTCTGGGGTTTTAGTTAATGATAATGATCCAGATAATAATTCGCTTTTAATTGTTGACTTTACAGTAAATGGAACAGTTTATACAGTTGGACAAATAGCATCTTTAGCAGAGGGGGATTTTACAATGAATTCAGATGGAAGCTTTAGTTTTGTTCCTACACCAAATTATACTGGTAATGTGCCAACTATAAATTATACAGTATCAGATGGAACTTTTACAAGTACAGCGAATCTACTTTTAACAGTCGAACCAATAACAGATTTATTAAATATATCTTCTTTAACAAGTTGTAATCAAGGGTTTGATTTAGAAGGGAATTATAATATTAGATATAACATAAGTATTGCTAATATTAGTACAGCAAGAGATTACCATGCAAATAATCTTATTAGAAATATCGATTTAACTCATGATTTACAAGCTATTTATGGTAATGGTTGTGTTCAAGAGATAGATAATGTAACTATTACAACTACTTCGGTTACAGATTATGTTAATAATCCTTACCCTACAGAGTTTGATGCTAATTCTGTAAATCAAGATTTTTTAGACGGAACTTCTAATTCGTTATTTAATAATAATGCGATAACTAATTTTGTATTATATCCAAGACAATCAATTCAAATACAGTTTTGTGTTACAATAAATCCATTTTGTAATGGAAGATCAAATCCAACACCATCGGGTTCTGGAATTGATTTTGATGGTGTTTTTAACATAACTTCTAATTTAGGAAATACAACTAATAACATAGAGTTAACAGATTTTCATACTACAGAAGCAATTATAACTGCTGGATTGTATATACCAGAAAGAAACCCAGTGGTAGATTCAAATGGTATTTATAATTTCGAAAATACTGTAGTTATTACAAATCAAGGAACAGCTACAGCAAATAATATTAATTACAATATGGGGTTAGCTAGTTTTTTAGATAACGGTATTATTTTTAATCAAATAAATGTTAGGCAAGTTTCAGGACCTTCAGTAACTGTAAATCCAGCTTATAATGGTGATACAAGTACTCAACTATTAAACCCTAATAACTCTTTAGGAGCAAACGAAACAGTTATATTAGAAATAGCTTATTCAGTAGCACCCATATCTGCATCGAGTAATTATAGTTTTAATCAGTTCGATAATTCTCAAACTCAGGGAGCTTTAGATGGTTTTGATGAATCAACACCTGTAAATATGAGGTTTTACTCTTTTGTTACTTGGTCAGATAGTTTAGGAAATCATTTAGATAGGTATTATCCGGTTACTTCTGCGACAGAAGTTGTTTCGTCAACACAATGTAGTTGTCAAACCTCAAGCATGGGGTTTTCATTTACATCCTCATCAAGTAGTAGTAAAATTATTTCAAATGTTAATGAAGCACCAAATGGTATTTTAGAGCATCAAGAAATTACTTTTCAATTGAATATAACTAATACTAGTAATGTTGTAGAGCTTATAAACCTTCAGTTAGAAGAAAATTTAACAACTATTTGTAGCGGAAATATACTTTCGGTAACCACACCAATTATTACAAATACCACTGCAACAACTACACCTGTGTTAAATACTTCTTTTAACGGAACTACAAATGTTAACCTTTTTAACGGAACATCTGGGTTGTTAAAAAAAGATGAATCTGTTACAGTAGAATTAACAGTAGTTTTTGATGAGGATTGTATAGGAACTAATACGGTTAATTTTTCAGGAGTTGACCCATTAGGTAATACAGCTAGTTCATCAGGAAATATAGCAGTAAGAGCGTTTACTGATACCGATAACGATGGTGTATCAAATGAAACAGATTTAGATGATGATAACGATACTATTTTAGACGTAGATGAATACAATGGTTTAAATCCTTTAGATGATGATGATAGTGATTTTATACCTAATTACAGAGATACAGATTATGGGGCAGATGCAAATAATGATGGGATTGTAGATGTTTTTGATTTTGATAATGACGGAGTTCCTAATCATTTTGATTTAGATAGTGATAATGATGGTGTTTTAGATATTTTAGAAGTAGGTAATAATACTTTTGATACGGATAATAACGGAAGAACAAATAATACAGTTGGAGCAAACGGACTTGATAATACGATTGAAAATAATGATACAGTTATTGCGTCAATAACATACACGATACCTAATACGGATGCTAATGGTAATTTTGATTTTTTAGATATTGATGCAGATGGAGATGGAATTGTAGATAATATAGAAGCGCAATCAACCACTAATTACACTACGATTAACAATACAGTATCTTCGGCAGGAATAAATACAGCATATCCAAATGGAATTACTCCAATAGATACAGATGGAGATACCATTTTTGATTACCTCGATTTAAATTCTGATAACGATATTCGTAATGATGTTATAGAAGGTTGGGATTTAGATAACGACGGTGTAGCAGAAACCATAGCTATTAATATTGATTCAGATAGCGATGGATTAGATAATGCTTATGATGTTAATGATGGTACTATAAACCCAACAAATAATCAAACACCATCAAGTTTTCCAAATGTAGATAATCCAGATGATCCAGAAAGAGATTGGAGAGAGGTGAATGCAATTGAAGTAATTGTAAATAATGTGTCCACAACAGAAGGAGGTAATTTAGTATACACAATTTCACTGGTAACTAAAATAGATAATTCGGTTTTAATTCAAAGTGCTACCCCAATAGTTTTTGAATTATCAACATCTAATGGTACAATTACAACAACTACTTATGATGTGGCGACAGCTCCTTTTGACTATAATGAAATTGTAACTACAAGTGTAACAATTCCACCTTTTACAGATCAAACACAGTTTTCGGTAACTTCTTTAGACGATAATATTTATGAAACAAATGAATTATTTACATTAAACGGAACTGTAACTTCAAATAATACTGTAAACACTAATTTTTCAGGTATAGGAACAATTATTGATAATGATGCTGCTCCGTCAATTACGATGAATAATTCTCAAGAAAATGAAGGAGTGGATTTAGTACATACAATTTTAATAAGTCACCCTTCTTCTACACCAGTTATTGTAGATGTTAATACTTCTGATAATTCAGCAGTAAGTCCGGATGATTATACCGCAGTGTCAACAAGATTAACTATTGATGGAACAGTAAATCCAGTAAACCCAAACTTAAATGAATCGTTTAGTATAACAACATTATTAGACAATACCAATGAATTAAACAATGAGCAATTAAATATTGTAGGTACAGTTTTATCACCAAATATTGGAGTTCGAGATTTAACAAAAACAGGAATAATTGTAGATATAGATCCAGATCCAATTGTAGCGGTAGAAGGAATAACAGTAACAGAAGGAATGCCTCTTGAGTTTACTATAACTCTTTTAAATGCAAGTTCAGAGCCTATGAAAAATTATTTGCCGATAAACTTAAATTTAGAAGCTATTAATGAAACAGCAACTGTAAACTTAGATTTTCAAAGACTACAAATAATTTCATCAGTGCCAGCATATACAAACTCTATAATTCAACCTATAAATACTATTGATGATAAATTAAATGAAGAAACAGAAACGATATTATTACAAACAACAATACTATCAACAGGAGTTTCAAATCCTTCATCAACAATATTAACTCAAGGAATTATAAAAGATAATGATTATCCCAATTTATTTTCTCCAAATGGAGATGGTAAAAGTGATTTTTTTAAAATATCAGGTATAGAAGATTTTCCGAATTTTAAATTAAATATTGTTGATCGTTGGGGAGGAGAAGTATTTAATTACAACAATAATGGAAGTTTAAATCCAGATTGGTGGGATGGTACTTATAATGGTAAAAAAATTATAGAAGGAGTTTATTTTTATACGTTAGATTTTAATGACGGTGTTACATCTCCAAAAACAGGATTTATACAATTAATAAGATGATGAAAAAGATGACTTATTTAAATATAAATAAAAAAGTTGTGAAAAAAATCATCAACTTTTTACTTGTAATTTTTACAAGCACGTTTGTTTATGCACAACAAGTACCACATTACACTCAGTATTTATATAATATGGAAGTTGTAAATCCTGCTTTTGTTGGTGTAAAAGCAGATATGAGTATCTCATTACTTTCGCGTCAGCAATGGGTTGGAGTAGATGGAGCTCCAGAAACGAATACTTTATCTGTAAGTGGTAGATTAAATGAAGGTTTAGGTATGGGAGCAACTGTTATACACGATAAAATAGGTTTAGCAGAAACAACTAATTTAAATATTGATGCATCCTATACAATAACAACTTCACGTTACGGAAGATTATCTTTTGGTTTAAAAGGAGGATATACTTTTTTTAATAATAATTTATCTAACGGAATCACATCAGATGGTGATGTGTATCCGTCTATTAATGGAGGATATGTAAACTTTGGTTTTGGAGGTGTATATTATAATAAGAGGTTTTTTATTGGAGCATCAATACCAAACATATTAAAACCATCAACGTTTTTAACAGAAAGCAACATTAATAATACAGGAGGTGTTAGTGTTAATAACTATTTTTTAACATCAGGAGGAGTAATTAATATATCTGATGATATTATATTTAAACCAACAACACTTATAAAATACTCACCTAACTTACCATTATCAATAGATCTTAATACAAACTTTATTTATAAAAATAAGATAGAAGCAGGTTTGTCATATCGTTATAATAGTTCTTTTAGTGCTTTGTTTGCTATATTTATAAGTAAAAAGTATAGAGTAGGATATTCTTACGATTATAATCTAACTGATTTCGGTGGTAATTTAAGTTCTCATGAAATTATATTACGATTTGATTTAAAGTTAAAAAGAAAAGGACGATGGTTGTTAGAAAATACGTGCTACTTTTAAAAAAATATAATGTTAGCTAATATTTATATAACTAAGCAAACTATCTAATTAAGTGTTCTGATATTTTTATTCATATAAGTAAAAAGTCTAAAATCATTAGTATTTTTACATCAGTAATAAATAAAAATATGATATCTAAAGAACAATTTAATAAAGAGCTTGAATTAATAATAACAAATGCAATTCGTGAAGATATTGGTGATGGCGATCACACATCATTATCTTGTATTCCTAACGATGCTACTGGTAAAGCAAAATTACTGGTAAAAGATGAAGGAATTATTGCTGGAGTTGAATTCGCAAAAAAAGTTTTTAGTTATGTTGATGCTAATTTAGAAATTGAAACCTTAATTAATGACGGAGATACTGTAAAACATGGAGATATTGTTTTTTATGTTTCAGGAAAATCTCAATCTATATTAATGGCAGAACGTTTAGTACTTAATGCAATGCAACGTATGAGTGCTATTGCTACAAAAACAAAATTCTTCGCAAATTTATTAGAAGGTACTAAAACAAAGGTTTTAGATACTCGTAAAACAACACCAGGTATTCGTGCTTTAGAAAAATGGGCTGTAAAAATAGGAGGTGGAGAAAACCATCGTTTTGCTTTATACGATATGGTAATGATTAAAGATAATCATATCGATTTTGCAGGAGGAATTACACAAGCAATTACTAAGACAAAAAAATATTTAGCTGAAAAAGGGTTGGATATTAAAATTATTGTAGAAGCTCGTAGTTTAGAAGAAATTGAAGAAATTTTATCGAATGAAGGTGTGTATAGAATTTTAATTGATAATTTTAATTATGAAGATACACGTAAGGCAGTTGCTTTAATAGGTGATAAATGTTTAACAGAATCATCTGGAGGTATTAATGAAGATACAATTAGGCAGTATGCAGAATGCGGAGTTGATTTTATTTCATCAGGAGCTTTAACACATTCTGTATATAATTTAGACTTAAGTTTAAAGGCAGTAGATTAACTTAACCAATAAAACAATGAAAAAACAAATAATTATCGTTGCAACTTTAGTGTTAGCATTGTCATGTAATACAAAAACAGCAAAAGAAGAAAGTAAATCAGATATGGCAAGCAATCCTTTGTTAATAGGAAGTCCGTTAGATTATGGAGCACCAGATTTTACTAAAATAAAAAACGAACATTTTATGCCTGCTATTTTAGAAGGTATGAAAGTGCAAAATGAGGCAATTAGTAAAATTGTAGAAAACAAAGAAACACCAACTTTTAATAACACAATTTTAACTTTAGAAGAAAGTAGTAAAACTTTAGATAATGTAACAGCAGTTTTTTATGGATTAGCAGGTGCTAATACAAACGACACTATTAAAGATATTCAAAAAGAATTAGCGCCAAAATTTTCTAAGCATAATGATGATATTCTACTGAACACAAAATTGTTTGCTAAAATTAAAGAAGTTTATAAAGGCTTAGAAAAATTACAATTAGATGCAGAATCTAATCATTTGGTAAAAGAATATTATAAAAACTTTGTAAAAGCAGGAGCAAATTTATCTGAAGAGAAAAAAGAGCAGCTAAAAAAGATAAACTCAGAAATAGCAACTTTATCAAACGATTTTGGTAAAAAGTTATTAGATGCAAGTAAAAAAGGAGGGGTTGTTGTTGCTGATAAAGAACAATTAAAAGGTTTTTCTGAAGAGAAAATAAAATCTATTAAAAAAGATAGTATTTACGAAATACAACTAATTAATACTACACAACAACCTTCTTTACAAACTTTAGAAGACAGAAAAATAAGAAAAGAATTATTTGGTAAATCTGTATGTAGAGCAGAAGGAGGTGAGTTTGACACGACCGATTTAGTAAAGAAAATGGTTACGTTAAGAGCCGAAAAAGCTGAAATATTAGGTTTTGATAATTATGCAAGCTGGAGTTTACAAGGAACAATGGCTGCTACACCAGCTAAGGTTTTCGAAATGTTTAATGGATTAATTCCTGGTTCTTTAGATAAAGTTACATCTGAAACAAAAGAGATTCAGGCAGAAATTAATAAAGAAGGAAAAGATTTTGAATTAGCTCCTTACGACTGGAATCATTATGCTGAAAAAGTTCGTAAATCAAAATATAATTTAAATGAAGAAGAAGTTAAACCATATTTCGAAGTAACAAATGTATTAGAAAAAGGTGTTTTTTTCGCAGCTACTAAATTATACGGAATCACTTTTAAAAAACGCGATGATATTCCTACATATCACCCAGATGTTGTGGTTTATGAAATCTTTGAGGAAGATGGAAGTAAATTAGGATTGTACTACGGAGATTTCTTTGCAAGAGATAGTAAACGAGGAGGTGCGTGGATGAGTGCTTTTGTAAAGCAATCAAAATTACGCAATCAAAAACCAGTAATTTACAATGTATGTAACTCACCAAAACCTGCTGAAGGAAAACCAGCATTAATCAGTTTTGATAATGTAGAAACTATGTTTCATGAATTTGGTCATGCGTTACATGGATTATTCGGGAATCAAAAATACGCTTCGATTTCAGGAACTAGTACTTCGAGAGATTTTGTTGAGTTTCCATCACAATTTAACGAAAACTGGGCAACACATCCAGAAGTATTAAATAATTATGCAGTACATTATAAAACAGGAGAGGTAATTCCAGCATCACTATTAAAGAAAATCAAAGATTCAGGAACTTTTAATCAAGGATATTCAATGATTGAAAACTTGTGTTCATCTAGTTTAGATATGAAATGGCATACAATTTCTATAGATGATAAGATTGAAGATGTTGCTAAGTTTGAGGAAGAGGCTTTAAAGCAAATGAAGTTAAATGTAGATGAGGTTCCTCCAAGATACCGTTCAACTTATTTTGCACATATTTTTAGTGGCGGTTACGCAGCGGGTTACTATTCGTATTTATGGACAGAAATGTTAAGTCACGATGCGTATGATTGGTTTAAAAATAATGGGTTATTAACGCGTGAAAACGGGCAAAAATTCCGTGAGCAAATCTTATCAAAAGGGAATACAATGGATTATGCAAAAATGTATAAAACCTTTGCAGGAAGAGATCCAAAAGCTACACCGATGTTAAAAGCAAGAGGATTAAAGTAAATGAATAATTATTTCGATAACGAAACGTTTTCTAAAATTGATTTTACCACAACAAAAATCAAAAAAGGAGAATATGATAATTGCACGTTTGTAAACTGTAACTTCGAAGCAATACATGCGTCTAATAATCAGTTTTTAGAATGTGAGTTTATCGATTGTAATTTTAGTAACACAACAGTAAAAGACACTTCTTTTAAAGAAGTGTCTTTTGTAAATTGTAAAATGATAGGTGTAAAGTTTAATGAATGTAATCAGTTTTTATTACAATTTAGTTTTAAAGATTGTCAATTAAATTTTTCATCATTTTATCAATTAAAAATATCACACACAAAGTTTGTAAATTGTAATTTACAAGAGGTAGATTTTACAGAAGCAAAAATAAACGAATCAAAATTTGATAATTGCGATTTAAATAAAGCTGTTTTCTACAATACAGTTTTAGATAAAGTTGATTTTAGATCAGCAACTAATTTTTTGATAAATCCAGAACAGAATAGCTTAAAAAAAACAAAGTTTTCAAAAGATAATCTAATTGGTTTATTACAGAAGTATAATATAATTATTGAGTAATATGAAGAAAGAAGATATAAAAGTTATAATTGAGTTTTTAAGCATAGGTGTTTTTACAATAATCTTTGTTTATACAGTTTTTAAAATTTTTGTTTGGAAATAGAATTAGTTTCAAAGTTTTGAATTAGATTATAAAATGACCCAACCAAAAGAAAGTAAATTAAATAAAATACCAGTTGTTAATTTATTGGTAGCCTTTGGAAAAAAAATAAAAATACCAGGGTTAGAAGGTATGTCGCTGTATGATGTATTAGAAATGTATGTAATTGGTATTGTAAAAGGGGCTTTAACAACACGTGCTGGAGGAATAGCATATAGTTTTTTTATGGCGATTTTTCCTTTTTTATTATTTATTTTATCACTAATTCCTTACATCCCGATTGAGGGATTTCAAGATAATTTTTTTGGTTTAATTCAAGAAATACTACCGCCCAAAACATTTGATGCTGTAGATGTTGTTTTAAAAGATATTATTAATAATCAATATAGCGGATTGTTATCTTTTGGTTTTTTAGCTTCAATATTTTTAATGACAAATGGTGTAAATGCTATTTTCGGAGGGTTTGAATATTCGTACCATGTTAAAGAAATAAGAAATGTTTTTAGAGCTTATTTAGTTTCGTTAGGTGTTTCGTTATTAATGTCGTTATTTTTAATTATTACTGTAGTTTTAATAATTTATTATCAATTAGCTTTAACTAGAATAGATAAAGCAGGTTGGTTAGATATAGGAGATTTAGATTTGTTTTATTGGGGTAGAGGATTATTATTTTTATTAATGATTTTTACAGTTGTGTCATTATTATTCCGTTTTGGAACAACACAAGGAAAAGAAGTTCGTTTTTTTTCAGCAGGAGCTGTTTTAACAACAGTTGTCTCATTATTTACTTTTTATCTTTTTGGAATATATGTAGTTAAATTTGCAACATACAATAAGTTATACGGTTCAATAGGTACTTTATTAATTTTAATGTTGTTTGTTTGGTTAAATGCAATCATTTTACTTTTAGGTTTCGAATTAAATGCATCTATTTATCGATTAAAACATAGAAATAAATCTTCATAATATATTTTTAAATTCAGATATTTGCGCTCGAAGAGCGTCTAAGTATTTTTTACTTTCATAAAAAATAAAACGCATAAATAGTCATTTAGAATTCATAAGTAATATGAAACCAAGTATACCAAAAGGAACAAGAGATTTTTCATCTACAGAAGTAGCAAAACGTAATTATATTTTTAATATCATAAAGCATTCTTTTGAAAACTTTGGATTTCAACCTATAGAAACACCAAGTTTTGAAAAATCTTCTACTTTAATGGGAAAGTATGGAGAAGAAGGAGATCGTTTAATTTTTAAGATTCTAAATTCGGGTGATTATTTAAAGAAAGTTGATGATGATTTATTAACTGAAAAAAATAGTCAGAAAATAATATCTAAAATTTCTGAGAAAGCGTTACGCTACGATTTGACTGTGCCATTTGCACGTTACGTTGTACAACATCAAAACGATATTACATTTCCGTTTAAGCGTTATCAAATTCAACCAGTTTGGAGAGCTGATCGTCCACAAAAAGGACGTTTTAGAGAGTTTTATCAATGTGATGCTGATGTTGTAGGAAGTAAATCTTTATTACAAGAAGTAGAATTTGTACAATTATACGATACTGTTTTTGGTAAGCTAGGTTTAAACGGTACGACTATTAAAATTAACAACCGAAAAATATTATCGGGTATTGCTGAGGTAATTGGCGCATCAGATAAACTAATCGATTTTACTGTAGCTTTAGATAAGTTAGATAAGATAGGTAAAGAAGGAGTTGTAAAAGAAATGCTAGCAAAAGGAATTACTGAAGAAGCTATCGAAAAAGTTGATCCGTTATTTAATTTTTCAGGATCAAATCAAGATAAATTAACTTCTTTACAAAATATGTTACTAGCATCTGAAGAAGGATTACAAGGAGTAGAAGACCTACGTACAGTCGTTAATATGATTGAAGAAATAGGTTTGTCATCAGCTTCACTAGAATTGGATGTTACTTTAGCTCGTGGATTAAACTATTATACTGGAGCAATTTATGAGGTATCGGCACCAAAAGGTGTAAAAATGGGTTCTATCGGAGGTGGAGGTCGTTACGATGATTTAACAGGAA
Source organism: uncultured Tenacibaculum sp. (assembly GCA_964498665.1). GTDB lineage: Bacteria > Bacteroidota > Bacteroidia > Flavobacteriales > Flavobacteriaceae > Polaribacter. The sequence continues at coordinate 12,861 of CAZCHR010000049.1, forward strand.
TATTTGGTTTGAAAGATGTAAGTGGTGTAGGAATTTCTTTTGGATTAGATCGTATCTATTTAGTGATGGAAGAGCTAAATTTATTTGAAACTGTAGCTTTACCTAAACCTAAGGTGTTGTTTTTAAATTTTGATGAATCTGAGAACTTATCAAAAATAAAAGCCATAAAAAGTTTAAGAGATAAAAATATTAAGTCAGAATTATATCCTGATACTGCAACAAGTAACAAACAACAAAAGAAACAATGGAAGTACGTTACAAATAGAGGTATAGAATTTGTAATAACCACTATTGAAAAAGATAAGTTTATTCTAAAAAATATGTTAAATGGAGAGCAAACTAATTGTTCTTTAGATGAATTAATAAATAAAGTACAGTAAATTAACAGCAATGTTGTAAATTTGCGCCCTAATAAATAGATAGAAATGTTTGAAGTGAACAGCAACAAAATGAATGACGAGAGAACGGATGAAATAGGAGAGAACCACATTGGTACATCGGCTACAACGCCATTACGTGATGATGCGTTTGATATTTCAAATGAAGAAAAAATAAAAAGAATTCAAAATAGTGTAAAAGATATTTTGGAAACTTTAGGAATGGATTTAACAGACGATAGCATGCAAGGAACACCAAAGCGTGTTGCAAAAGCTTTTGTTAATGAAATATTTATGGGGTTAGATCCTAAAAATATGCCTAAGGCATCAACATTCGACAATAATTATAATTATGGTGAAATGTTGGTTGAAAAGAATATTGTAGTTTATTCTACTTGCGAACACCATTTATTACCAATTGTAGGTAGAGCACACGTAGCTTACATATCTGATGGTAAGGTTATAGGGCTATCTAAAATGAATCGTATCGTAGAATATTTTTCTAAACGACCACAAGTACAAGAACGTTTAACAATGCAAATTGTACAAGCAATGCAAGAAGCTCTTGGTACAAAAGATGTTGCTTGTGTTATTGATGCAAAACATTTATGTGTAAATTCTCGTGGAATTAAAGATATTGAAAGTTCAACTGTAACCGCTGAATTTGGAGGTAAATTTAAAAATAAAGAAACAAAGCGTGAGTTTTTAGATTATTTAAAAATGAATACAGATTTTAATTAATCATAACAAGAAACAAACAAAAAGTCGATTAACAATTTAGTTAATCGACTTTTTTATTTTAAATAAAAGAAAATGAATGTTTTAGTTGTTTTTATAAAAAATGGCATTATCTTTGCAAAACAATAAACGTTGTTAGCACTTAAGCAAGCAACATATAATTTTTTATAATGAATAAAGGTACTGTAAAATTCTTCAACGAATCAAAAGGATTTGGATTTATCACAGAAGAAGGAACAAACAAAGAACATTTTGTACACGTGTCGGGATTAATCGACGAAATTCGTGAAAACGACGAAGTTGAATTCGAATTACAAGATGGAAGAAAAGGATTAAACGCTGTAAACGTAAGAGTATTATAATATATATTATTACCAGAGTAAACTTTTTAAAGACAAGCCTATCAATATTTGATAGGCTTTCTTATTTTTTTAAATAAATTTTTGAAACGAAAGACGGTAGAAATAGAAAAGATGTTGTCATTCGTAGTGAGGTAGAAGTTGTTCAGAAAAATCATCAAAGAACAGGTGAGCTAACATCTGGTTTTGTGAGTAGATTATTAACAAAATCACCCAATCATCCACATGGTATTAAAGTACAATTAGAATCTGGTATTGTAGGTAGAGTAAAAAAGATTATAGAGGATTAGTTAAAGTTAATTCTCTTTATTTTGTTTTAATTTCTTAATTCCATCGGCTAAAAACCATCCAGCAAACAGACCGCGAACAATTAAAAAAACGAATTTATTTTCGGTTTTAAAATTAAGAAACATTCTATAGTTATCTTGATTTTTAAAGAAT
>CAZCHR010000050.1:0-14600 GCA_964498665.1 uncultured Tenacibaculum sp.
TTATAGATGTTATTTTATATTTCGTTAGTGGTTTATTATTTTACGTACTTCAGAAAAATAATAAATGAATTCTTCAAAAAAAATAAATAATAAGATTGTAACAAGAATTATTAAAGCAATAACTTATGTAGAAGATAATCTTTATGAAGAGTTAATGTTAAATGATGTTGCTGAGAAATCTCATTTTTCTCCTTTTCATTTTCATCGTTTATTTTCAGTAGTAGCCCAAGAAACTTTAAACAACTTTATAAAGCGGAAAAGAATAGAGAAATCAGCATCTTTTTTACTACATAAAGAAGAGTTAAGTATTACGGAGGTTTCTGAAAAAGTAGGTTTTTCAAGTTTATCTTCATTTTCAAGAGCTTTTAAGCAGTTTTACGGAATGAGTCCAGTGAAATTTAAAGGAACTAGCCCTAATAAATTTAGCAAAATAAGTAAAGAGGAAAGCAAGAATGGACAAGTTATAACAAGGTTTGAACAATATATTTACAACGTAAATAAATCTTTAAATTGGTTAAAAATGAATGCGAAAACTGAAGTAAAAGTAATTTCTGAAACGAAATTAGCATATATAAGTCATCAAGGAAATATAGACTTAATTGGTAATGTTTATAATAAATTAATGCAATGGGCATACCCTATAGGTTTGATGAAGCAGAAAGATCTAAGAATGATAACTATTTATCATGATAGTCCTAAAATTACAGATCCAAACCATTTAAGAATGAGTGCTTGTATAACATTAAATAAAAATATTAAAACAGATGGAGAGGTGAATTTAAGAATTTTGCCAGAAACTAAATGTATAGTATCACGTTTTGAAATTTTATTAGATGAATTCCAAAAAGCCTGGGAGTCTAGTTTTGTTTGGATGTCTGAAAATGGGTATAAAAAATCTGATAAAGATCCTTTTGGAATTTATTATAATAACCCACAAGATCACCCTGAAGGAAAATGTATTGTAGATATTTGTATTCCTTTAGAATAACAAAAAAAAACCAAGTTAAAAACTTGGTTTTTTTTATTTGAGATATAAATGAATTAATAATTTACATAATCAACAATTTCTAAACCATAACCAATCATACCAACACGTTTGGTTTGTTTAGTGTTAGAAACGAGGCGTAATTTATGTATGTTTAAGTCGTGTAAAATTTGAGCACCAATACCAAAGTCTCTATTATCCATAGCTACATTAGGTGCTTTCATTTCTCCATTTTCTTGATTTTCTCTTAATCCTTTTAATCGAGCTAATAAATTTAAAGCTTGACTTTGTTGATTTATAAAAACAATAGCCCCTTTGCCTTCATTGTTTATTACTTGAAACATTTGGTCAAGTTTTTTATCAGCATTATTTGTTAGTGTACCTAATATATCGTTGTTAACTAAAGTGGAGTTAATACGGGTTAATATAGATTCGTTTTTACCCCAAGTACCTTTAGTTAAGGCAATGTGAATTTGATTATTAGTAGTTTGTTGATAAGCTCTTAAACGAAATTCACCAAAACGAGTTTGAATATTAAAGTCTTCTTTTTTCTCAATTAAAGAATCGTGTTCCATTCTGTAAGCAACTAAACCTTCAATAGAAACTATTTTTAAATCGAATTTTTCTGCGACTTTAAGAAGTTGAGGTAAACGAGCCATTGTACCATCTTCATTCATTATTTCTACGATAACACCTGCAGGTTGTAAACCAGCTAATCGAGCAAAATCAATAGCAGCTTCTGTATGACCAGTTCTTCTTAAAACTCCTCCGTTTTTAGCTTTTAAAGGAAAGATGTGTCCTGGGCGTGCTAAATCAAAAGGTTTAGTGTCTTTATCAATTAATGATTGGATAGTTAATGCTCTATCTGAAGCAGATATACCTGTAGTAACTCCTTTTCCGCGTAAGTCAACAGAAACAGTAAAGGCAGTTTCCATTGGGTCGGTATTGTTATTTACCATCATTCCCAATTCTAGTTCTTTACAACGAGTCTCAGTAAGTGGAGTACATATAAGTCCTCTACCATGAGTTGCCATAAAGTTAACCATTTCTGGTGTTACCATTTCAGCTGCTGCTAAAAAATCTCCTTCATTTTCACGGTCTTCATCATCAACAACAATAATAACTTTTCCGTTTTTAATATCCTCTATTGCTTCTTCAATAGTATTTAGTTGAACTTTATTTGTTGTGTGTGTTGTCATTGTTATGTGGTTTTCTCTTTTTTAGAGAATGTGTTTTTAATTGTATTTCGAACGGAAGAGAAAAAGGTATTCATATCGAATAAACCTTTATCTTGAGTTGCTCTAATCGTTAATATTATAGCCAAAGGTAACATTAAAAAAACGCTAATCCAAGAGCCTAAAATAGCTGTTACTGAGCTTTCTTCAGCAAGATTTCTTCCAAAGGTATTTGTGAAAAAATATAGTACATAAATACTAATTGCTAAAATCATAGGAAGTCCCATACCTCCTTTTCTAATAATTGAACCTAAAGGAGCTCCTATAAAAAACAAAAGTAAGCAAGAGAGAGAAAAAGCGATTCTGTTGTAATATTCAATATCATATAGATTTAAATATTTTCTTTTGTTTTTAAAACCTTCTTTATTAGATTTATTATTATTTAAAGTTCTTTCAATTTTAGAATAAGCAGAAGAAAGTATGATGCTTTTCTCTTTATCATTAAAATTTTCAAGGGTATTGTGTGAGATTTCTTTGTTAATCAAAGAATCAGGGTATTGATGCAAATCTTTAACATCAATGCTTAAAAATAAATTTTTAGCTTTGTTTTTTATAAAGTTATCATAATTTACCTTCATTGTAGGGACAGTGTCTTTTAATTGGGATAAACTGAGCATATTATATTGCCGAGTATACCTTTCTTCCTCTATTTTATCATCACTAAATGATGAGATATCAATATTTATGGTGTATTTTTTAAAATATGCATGAGAAGCTGGCATTTTTTGTTTAGCCTTAAAAGAAGAGGTGTTTTTTAGATGGTGTTCAAAGTAATATCCATTTTCTAACACTAAGGTCATATATCTACTTCCTTCTTCAGAAATAATTTTACCTTTTTCAGCAGTGATAATTTTATTATTTCCTTTTCTGGCTGATAGATCATAAATCATAACCTTTTTTAAAAGGTTGTCATCTTCTCCGTATTTTTCTTCAAATTTAATTTGATAATTTGGTATTTCGGTATTAAAACTACCAGCTACTAGAGCTATAGCAGGTTGCTTTTTCTTAATATTAACTTTCATATTAAGTTGCTTTAACATAGCGTATGGATATACGTTATTTAAAAAAATAAAGTTAATACCACTTAAAAAAAGAGTTAAGAAAACTAAAGGTCTTACCATTCTTGGTAATGAAATACCTGCTGATTTTGTAGCTGCAAACTCATAATTTTCAGATAAACTACCTAAAGTCATGATTGAGGATAGTAAAACTCCAATAGGTAATGCTTGTGGAACAACTAATAGGGTAGTGTACCAAAGAAATTTTAAAATAATTTCTAAACTAATACCTTTTCCCGCAAAACTATCAAAAGCTAACCACATAGCTTGCATTACCAAAACAAATAATATGATAAGGAATGTAGCAAAAAAAGGTTTTAAAAAACTTTTTAAAATATATCTGTCTAGTGTTTTCACAGATGCAAAGGTAGTAGGTTAGATGGGAAAAAAAATAACAATTTTGTTAATGATTATAAAAAATCATTAACAAAATTGAAAAATATAAATATTTAATCAATAAAGTACCCTTGCCTTATATACTTGTCTTTATCAAAAGAAAACATGTTTTTAGAAATAGGTTGATTACTTTTAAATTTTGTAATAGTAAACGTTGTTTCAGCACCGTTTGAACCTATTTGTATTAATTTATAAATGTGTTTGGTTTTAGCATCAATACCTAATTGTACTTTAACAATATCAGAATTACTATCAATAGGTGTTAAGTTAACAAATTGAACTTTGCGTCCGTTATTGTTTTTTAATTTACCCATAGAAAAATTATATCCTTCTTTGTAAAAAGTTAGTAGTTTTGAAGGGTAAATGAATCCATCTTCTTCTTCTAATCCACCATTGGTAATATTTACTTCTTTTTCTTCTTTATTTATAACAGCTAATTTTTTTCCATCAAAAACAAAATTATTACCTAAATATTCAAGATTGTATTTTTCACCAGAAAGTGTAATTTCTCCACGTATTGGAGGATCGTTTATTATACCTGCTTCTTTATTTACTAATGTAGAGTTAAAGCCAATAATCATATTTGTATAAGCACCCATTTTTATAGATACTTCATCTAATAATTTTTTAGCTTCAATTGAATTGTTTTGAGCAATAGTATTTAAACTAATAAATATTGCTATAAATAATAATCCTACTTTTTTCATATTTCTAAATTTAGAAATTTAATTGTTATTTTTTTCGTTTTCTAATAATTGATCTAAAGCAACTAAATCAGGAATTAAAACTTGTCTAGCTTTACTACCTTCGAAAGATCCAACAATACCAGCAGCTTCTAATTGATCAATTATTCTACCAGCTCTGTTATAACCTAACTTTAACTTACGTTGCAATAAAGATGCAGAACCTTGTTGTGCTGTAACAATAAGTTCAGCAGCATCTTTAAACAGTTTATCTCTATCTGAAATGTCTACATCAAGATTTGTGCCACCTTCTTCACCAACATATTCTGGTAATAAATGAGCTTCAGGATAAGCACGTTGTGAGCCAATAAAATCAGTAATTTTTTCAACTTCAGGAGTGTCTACAAAAGCACATTGAATTCTACTTAAATCGTTTCCTGCAGTATATAACATATCTCCACGACCAATTAACTGATCTGCACCACCAGCATCTAAAATAGTTCGAGAGTCAATTTTTGATGTTACTCTAAAAGCAATTCTCGCAGGGAAATTGGCTTTAATAATACCTGTAATTACGTTTACAGAAGGTCTTTGCGTTGCTACAATTAAATGAATTCCGATTGCACGAGCTAATTGTGCTAAACGTGCAATAGGTGTTTCTACTTCTTTACCAGCTGTCATAATTAAATCTGCAAATTCATCAATAACCAATACGATATATGGTAAGAATTGATGTCCGTCATTTGGATTTAATTTTCGTGCCTTAAATTTGGCATTGTACTCTTTAATATTACGAACCATTGCATTTTTAAGCAAGTCGTAACGTGCATCCATTTCGATACATAAAGAGTTTAACGTGTTTACAACCTTTGTGGTATCCGTTATAATAGCGTCTTCACTATCTGGAAGTTTAGCTAAATAATGACGTTCTATTTTATTAAATAAAGTTAATTCTACTTTCTTTGGATCTACTAAAACAAACTTTACTTCAGCTGGATGTTTTTTATACAATAAAGATGTTAATACAGCATTTAAACCAACGGACTTACCTTGACCAGTAGCACCAGCCATTAATAAGTGAGGCATTTTAGCTAAATCGACTACGAAGGTTTCGTTAGAAATTGTTTTACCAAGTGCAACAGGAAGTTCCATTTGAGATTCTTGAAATTTCTTAGAAGAAATAACAGAATGCATAGAAACGATAGTTGATTTTTTATTTGGTACTTCAATACCAATGGTTCCCTTTCCTGGAATTGGAGCAATAATACGAATACCTAAAGCAGATAAAGATAATGCAATATCATCTTCTAGGTTTTTAATTTTAGAAATTCTAATACCAGCTTCAGGCACAATTTCATACAATGTAATTGTTGGTCCTACTGTAGCCTTAATTTTAGAAATACCAATTTTATAGTTATTTAATGTTTCTACAATTCTATTTTTATTTGCTTCAAGTTCTTCAGGATCTATAGAGATACTTTCGTTATACTCTTTTAATAAATTAAAAGTTGGGAACTTGAAATTCCCTAAATCTAAAGTTGGATCAAATTCTCCGAAATCTTTTACTAATTGATCAGAAAGGTTTTCTGTAGCACTTTTTTCTTCTGCAATTTTTTCAATGGCAACTTCAACTTCTTTTTTAGATTGTTCAGAAACATTTATAGAAGATGTATCGTTTGTTAGCTCGATAGTTGATTTTTCTTCTTCTTTTATTTCTGTATTTGATTTTATACCAGAGTGATTAGTTATAGTTGGTTGTAAATTTTCAACAGAAAGTTCAAAGTCAGATTTTTCTTCAGATATTTTATCTTTCTTTTCTGATAAATTTTCAGCTTCTTTTATAAAATCATTTTGTTTTTTCTCTAATTCAGCAGCATCTTTCTTTTCTTTACTAGCTTTCATTTTTTCACCAACACTTTCTGGTGTAATACTGAATTTAATAATTAAAAAAGCAATTAAAAAGAAAAGCAATAAAATCATTAAACCTGTTTTGCCTAAAAAAGTTTGTAAATATTGGTTTAATTCAATACCAATAATACCTGATAAAACAGCATTTTTTTTCTCTACAAATCCACATGCTACAGAAACCCATAGCATACTTAATAATCCCCAATTCCAAGAAGTAACAATTCTTTTTAAATTGGTTTTTAAAAATATTCGTGCACTGGTAAGAAAAAGAGAAATAGGAATTAAAAATGCACCTATACCAAAACCTTCAAAAACAAAAAAGTTACTAAGTTTAGCACCTATTTTACCTAAAAGGTTTTTTGTTGCAATATTTCTATTATTGTATTCTTTTAGAGTACTTTGATCTTCTTGCCAAGAAAAAAAGAAGGCAATAAATGCAACTGTTAAAAATATTGAAAAAAGAAATAAAAATGCTCCTAAAATAGTTTGATTCTGCCTATTAGAAAAAAAAGCAGTTACTTTTTTATAGATACTTATTTTAGGTTGTTTCTTTTGAACAGTTGTCTTTTTTTTTGCCATATATTTTGTTAGAAAAAATTAAAAACTACAATATAACTATTATTTTAGGAAGATAAATAATACATGCAACGATCAGCGATGTAAATGCAGCAAAAGCAGGAGCTCCTGCAGCAATATCTTTAATAAAGCCTATTTTTTCATGGTAGTCTGGATGAATGAAATCAGCAACTTTTTCAATAGCTGTATTTAAAGCTTCTGCAACTAAAACCATTCCAATCAGCAAACATTGAATAATCCATTCGTTTATGGAAATTTCAAAATAGAAACCTAATAAAGTCGCAATTAAACCAAAAGTTAGTTGAGCTTTAATGCTATCTTCAGTAGTAATTAATAGCCACATACCCTTAAGAGCAAATTTCATACTACGTATTCTACCTCTTATAAAACCGTCATTCGGATTTTTCATAAAATAGTTTATAAAGCTTTTAAAGCAGCTTCGTAATTAGGTTCGTCAACAATTTCAGAAACTTGTTCTGAATAAGTGATGTTTCCGTTTTCATCAATAATAACAATGCAACGAGAATGTAAATTAGTAAGAGGTCCATTTTTAAATTCTAAACCATAATCTTTACCAAATTTACCAGTTGCAAAATCAGAAAGCATTATTATGTTTTCAATCCCTTCAGCTCCACAAAAACGACCTTGGGCAAAAGGTAAATCTCTAGAAATACATAAAACTTTGGTGTTTTCTAATTCAGAAGCTTTTTTATTGAACTCTCTAACAGAAGTAGCACAAGTACCAGTATCTACACTTGGAAAAATATTTAAAATTAATCTGCTTCCAGAAAAGTCATTTAAATTTTTAATAGATAAATCTGTTGCAGTTAGAGAAAAATCAATTGCTTTACTTCCTGTTTTAGGTAAAGATCCGATAGTTTCTATTGCATTTCCTTTTAGTGTAACTGTTGCCATTTTGTTTGTTTTTTAAGAAAATCAAAGGTAATTAAATTAATTAAAAAACGAAGTAGATAAACAGACAGACTATTAAAAAAGTTATCTTCGCAATCTGAAATAAATGAACCATTGAATTTACAACAATACACATCTGAATTTAAGTATAATTGGAAGCTGGCAGCTCCTGTTATGTTAGGTATGCTAGGGCATACTTTTGTAAGTTTTGTTGATAATATTATGGTGGGGCAATTAGGTACTGCAGAGTTAGCGGCGGTTTCTTTAGGTAATAGCTTTATGTTTATAGCGATGTCGTTAGGAATTGGTTTTTCAACAGCAATAACACCACTGATAGCTGAAGCAGATTCATCTAATAATTTTAAGCAAGCTAAATCTACATTTAAGCACGGTTTATTTTTATGTTCTGCAATTGGAGTTTTAATGTTTTTAATGGTTTTTTTTTCGAAACCATTAATGTATTTAATGCAACAACCTGTTGAAGTTGTTGAGTTAGCAATCCCTTATTTAGATTTGGTTGCCTTTTCATTGATTCCGATGATTGTTTTTCAAGCTTTCAAGCAATTTAGTGATGGAATGTCAATGACGCGTTATCCGATGTACGCTACGGTAATAGCCAATTTGTTAAACGTATTATTGAACTATTTTTTGATTTTCGGAAAGTTCGGTTTTCCTGAAATGGGAATTGTTGGTGCTGCTTATGGTACTTTGGTTTCAAGATTTGTAATGGTAGCTTATTTATGGTGGTTGTTAACGAAAAAAGAACGTTCTAAAAAACTAGTAACAAATATTAGGTTGTTTGTTTTAGATAAATTAATGCTTCGAAAAATAATAAGTTTGGGTGCTCCAAGTGCAATGCAAATGTTTTTTGAAGTAGCAATTTTTACTGCCGCAATATGGTTAAGTGGTTTGTTGGGTAAAAATCCACAAGCAGCTAATCAAATAGCATTAAACTTATCATCAATGACATTTATGGTAGCAATGGGTTTAAGTGTTGCTTCTATGGTTAGGGTTGGGAACCAAAAAGGATTACAGAACTTTAAAGAATTACGAAGAATAGCATTTTCTATATTTTTATTAGGAATTATTTTAGCAGTAGGGTTTGCAACCATATTTTTTGTTTTTCATAAATCACTTCCAAATTTATATGTTGACTTAAGTGATACTAATAATTATGCCGATAATATTGAAGTTATTAAAATAGCAGCCAATTTATTAATTGCAGCAGCGATTTTTCAAATATCAGATAGTATTCAGGTAATGGTTTTAGGAGCTTTACGTGGATTGCAAGATGTGAAAATTCCAACAATAATTACTTTTGTATCATATTGGATAATAGGTTTTCCTGTAAGTTACTTTTTAGGAAAAGAAGATGCTTATGGTAGTTTTGGTATTTGGCTAGGGCTTTTAGCTGGATTAACTACTGCATCTATTTTATTATTCATTCGATTTAATAAATTAACTTTACAATTAATAAAAACGAACCCCGTTAAAGGGAACGAACAAAAAATATAAGAACCTCGTTTATGAACTTACCTAAATTTTTATTAGCAGATAATAGTAATCATCCTGAAGATATTTTTGTATTGCATACAGAATATCCACGTTTTTTAATTAATTTAAAAGATGATTCAGTAGAGTGGTTTGAGGATTTATCTGGAGAAAAAGAAGAAGATATCACAACTGAATTAGCAACTTTAATGGATAAAGCGGGTGAGTTCTATGATGAAGAAATGAAAGGGTTGGAGTAAGGTTTCGCTAACGTTCTTGTATAAGATTAGTTGCGTCTTTTAAGCACTAAATTTAGCAAATAAATTACAGATAGAAAGTCCGCAAGGATTTTTGTAAATAGAGTAGAAACTAGCAATTAATTTTATACCGTGTTGTAATGCGTTTTTTATTCTTCAACGATATTGTCCTTAAAAATTTCAAATTCATTGTTTTTTTCAAAGGCTTTTTTTACAAATTTGTACTTAGATTTTCTGTCCTTATTTCTTCCAGTACTAATTGATAAAGTAATTACAATTATATGTTCGTCAGGAAATTGAATTAACTCCTCATTATTTTTATAGATTTTTAAAGTGTCAAATGCCATTCCAAAGCATTTATAATATTCACCATAATAATCACTTTCTCTTTTTTCTGCTTTTACATTGTCAAGTAAATCAATTATAATAGTTAATACTTCATCTATATTTTTATTTCCTTTGACTCCATAATTTAGATAGAAATTCATTTTTTGATTTAAAGTTAATTTTGGTTAATGTTTTTTCTTTAATTCCGTTTTATTTATCCAAAAAATTTCACAATCAAAAAATTTCAAAACTCCACTTTCAACTTGTGCTTTAGTTTTATCAAAGTCCAGCTTGTGGATTTCATCAATATCAATTTCTTTATTTACTTGGAAAATAATTATATCATTTTTAGTTGTCCATTTTCCCCTTGCTCTATCGTTATCAGTATAACAAATTTGGTCTTGATAAAAATGAAATAAAAATGTTCCATCTGAATTCAGTCTAAGTTCATATTCAATTACAATTCCATCTTCCGATTCAGTTTTATTCTCATAATTCCCAGAATATGTTTCAGTTTGTGAGTACAAAATCAGTCCGAATAACATAAATATTATAATCAGAATGTTTCTCATTTAACTTCTATAATTTTTCATAATGCATTACAACTTTAATGATATGAGTTCGTTTTAATGAATTATATCAGGAGTTAGCGAAGTTCGTATTTTTTTTATAAAAAGTCAAGAGATGATTTACTACTTCTTAGCGCGCTCAACCAATTCTAATTGTTCAATTTTTGCTTTGGTTGTAAATAATCCATAGTTTATAAAAACGTTTTTCTTTTCAATTTTATCAATTGTGCCAACAGAATTTCCGTCAACTAAGCGAACACGGTCATTAACTTTATATATATAAGCTGCTTTTTCTTTGGCTATTTTTTCAGCTTCTTTTTTCTTCTCTTCTCTAACTTTTACTACTTTTTGTAATACTTCTTTTTCTACTTTTTTTATTGCTTCTTGTTGCTTTTTAGCAATAACCTTTTCTTCTTTTTTTTGAGTCTTTGTTTTCTTTATCGGGTTCTTTTTTAAGTGTTTTGTTTTTTCACTGGTTACCCATTTTAAAAAGTTAGTCGATAACTCTTTTTTGTTATTTGTTTGGAAGTATTTATTCAGTAATTCATTTACTTTTCGTCCCAGGGATAACATACGTTGGTTGTTATCATACAATTCTTGAAAACCAGAAAGTTTGTCTTGTAGTTTTAATTCTTTTTCTTGTAAGTTTTCAATATGTTCTTGTCCCTTAGATTTTTGTTTAACTAAACTATCTGAAGTTTTTTGGAGTCTATTTCGTTCCTTTTGAAGTTTGGAAATCGTTTTATCTAATCTAACTTTTTCGGTTTCAACTCTTTTTTTAGCTCTGTTAATTAAGCTGTATGGAATTCCATTTTTTTGAGCAACTTCAAAAGTAAAAGAACTACCAGCTTGCCCTACAAATAATTTATATAAAGGTTCTAAAGTACGTTCATCAAATAGCATGTTCGCATTGGTAACATTATCTAGCTCATTAGCTAAAACTTTTAAGTTGGCATAGTGAGTGGTTATAATTCCGAATGCTTTTTTCTCATAAAATTCTTCCAAGAAAATTTCCGCTAATGCTCCACCTAATTCAGGGTCAGATCCAGTTCCGAATTCATCAATTAAAAACAAAGTGTTATCGTTACATTTTTTTAAAAATGAACGCATGTTTTTTAATCGATAACTATATGTACTTAGTTGATTTTCTATAGATTGATTATCTCCAATATCAGTTAAAATGGTATTAAATAATGTTGTTTCACTACGTTCGTGAACAGGAATTAATAATCCGCTTTGTAACATTATTTGTAATAAACCAATTGTTTTAAGAGTAATACTTTTTCCTCCAGCATTCGGACCAGAAATAACAATTATTTGTTGTTTTTCATCTAGTCGGATTGTTTGGGGAATGGTTTTAATATCCTGCGCATTATTTTTCTTCCATAAAACTGGATGAAAAGCATCTTTAAAATAGATTTTCTTCTGTTTAGTTATTTTAGGCAATAAGGCATTAATGCTTACAGCATATTTTGCTTTTGCACCTACAAGATCTAAATGCGTTAAAAAGACAACATATTCGTTTAATAAAGAAGTATAAGGACGAATTTCGGTAGCTAAGGCTCTTAATATTCGAACAACTTCTTGTTTTTCTTCGTAAATTAAATTTTGTAATTCTCTACTATAAGCTAAAGTTGCTTGCGGAGCGATATAAACAATGTTTCCTGATTTAGATGATCCTAATAAACTTCCTTTTATTTTACGACGATGCATCGCTGTAACAGCTAAAACACGTTGATTATCGATAACTGTTTCTTTAATATCATCTAAATAACCGCTAGCAATATTTCTACTTAAAGCATGAGAAAAACTTTCTGAAATTTTTCCACGAATATTATTAATATCCTTTCTTATTTGTTTTAAAGCAGGAGATGCGTTGTTGGCTACTTCACCATAAGAAGTAATAATTTTTTTAATACTGTCTGAAACAAAAGTGGTAAACTCTATGCTTTCACTTAACGTAAAAATAGTAGGGTAGTAGGTCTCAAATTTTTTTAAGAACTTTTTTTGTTCGTTTACTGTTTCTGTAACAGTAGCAACTTTTAAAAAACCTTCGGTTTCTAAAAAACTATTCTCAATAGCTAATCGTTTAATTTCTTCAGAAATATCTTCAAAATAATGATTTGGTATGCGATTTTCATTCTCAAAAGAAGAAAGATATTCATTTACCAAATTCAATTCGAAAAATAATTTTTTCTTGTTTGAAACAGGGTGAATTTTTAAGGTCTGTTCTCTTCCTAAATTAGAAATACAATGTTCTGCAACTTGTTCTAAAACCGTTGTGAATTCTAAATCTTGAAGTGTCTTTTCTGAAATATTTTTAGTCAAAATAGTATATTTGAAACCAAAGCAAAAATAATAAACAATGCAACTAAATATTACTGATAGCTGGAAAAATATTTTAAAGCCTGAATTTGAAAAATCATATTTTAAAAAACTATCAGATTTTGTTGATACAGAATACGAAAACAATTCTTGCTACCCAGAAAAAGAAAACATTTTTGCTGCGTTTAATTATTGTGATTTTAACGATTTAAAAGTGGTTATTATAGGTCAAGATCCGTATCATGGAAAAGGGCAAGCTAACGGGTTGTGTTTTTCTGTAAAAGATGGAATTAAACATCCGCCATCGTTAGTAAATATTTTTAAAGAGTTGAAAGAGGATGTTGGAAAAAATATTCCAGAATCTGGAGATTTATCTGATTGGGCAAAACAAGGTATTTTATTATTGAATGCTACTTTAACAGTTAGAGAAGGTGAAGCAGGAAGTCATCAAAATCAAGGATGGGAAGAGTTTACTGATGCGATAATTAAAAAAATATCAGATGAAAGAGAAGATGTTATTTTCTTACTTTGGGGAAAGTTTGCAGAAAAAAAAGCAAATCTTGTAAATTTAAAAAGACATACTGTTTTTAAAGCTCCACATCCATCACCTTTGGGAGCGTGGAGAGGTTGGTTTGGTAGTAAACATTTTTCTAAAACCAACAGTTTTTTAGAAAGTGAAAATTTAAAAATTATTAATTGGTAATAAAAAAGCTCAGTGAAAACTGAGCTTTTTTATTTATTAATTTTAAAGAATTATTTATTATATAATACCCAAGTTCCTTTTTCTAATAAAGGAATTGCTTGTTTGTATTTAACATCTTTTTCCTCACCAGACATTACGTTTTTAATAGTAACTTTTTCATTACGACCAATTTTTGGTTGATCACGAACAATAGTTTCTACAACTTGTTGTTCTTGAGTTTGCTGATTACGAGCATTACTCATTGCTTGTTGTGTAGAATTTTGAACTTCGTCTTTACGAGTATCAAATTGTTCACGCTTTTGTTCGCGAGCTTCAGATACTTGTGAAGCATCTTGACTAGGTAATTGACCTTTAAATAAGAATGATAAAACTTCTTTGTTTACTTTATCGATAGTTTCTTGAAATAATTCGAAAGCTTCAAATTTATAAACTAATAAAGGGTCTTTTTGTTCGTAAGTAGCATTTTGAACCGTTTGTTTTAGTTCATCCATTTTACGTAAATGATCTTTCCAGTTTTCATCAACAATAGATAAAGTAATATTCTTTTCAAAATCGTTTACTAACGATTTTCCTTCAGTTTCATATGCTTCTTTTAAGTTGGTAACAACCTGTAATGTTTTAACACCATCAGTAAACGGAACTACAATACGTTCGTAACGATCACCTTCGTTTTCAAAAACATCTTTAATTACAGGAAACGCATTATGAGCATGTCTTTCAGTATCATTTTTATAATGATCAGAAACAATAACATATAGCTTGTCAGTTAACTCTTCTTCTGTAAATTTATTAAATTCTTCTTCAGAAAAAGGAGAAGTCATAGATGAAAAACGAATTAATTCGAACTCGAAGTTCTTATAGTCGCTGTTCATTTTATTTTGTTTAACAATTGAGCTACAAGTATCGTAAATCATATTTGCAATATCAATTTGTAAACGTTTACCATCTAATGCATGACGACGACGTTTGTAAACAAACTCACGTTGTGCGTTCATAATATCATCATATTCTAATAAACGCTTACGAACGCCAAAGTTATTTTCTTCAACTTTCTTTTGTGCTCTTTCGATAGATTTAGAAATCATAGAATGCTGAATTACTTCGCCTTCTTTTAACCCCATTCTATCCATCATTTTTGCAATTCTATCAGAACCAAATAAACGCATTAAGTTATC
>CAZCHR010000051.1:0-7879 GCA_964498665.1 uncultured Tenacibaculum sp.
CGAACCGCTGTAGATGGTGTTGCAGACCACTGCCTAGCCACTCGGCCACGACACCTTATACTAATAAGGACTGCAAATTTACATTTTTTATTTTCTGTTGCAAGTTTTTTTTAACTTTTACGCACATCTTTTAAAACAATTACAACTTCTGAAACATTCCCTCCTATCGGTGGGTTAATTTTTGCGACACTAACTTCCGCTTCATCAACAAGTTGAATCTCTTTAAAGATTCTATCTAAAACTCTTTGTGCAACATGTTCTAATAATTCAGAACGTATTGCCATCTCTTCTTTTACTATATAATTTAAATGAACATAGTCTACAGTATCTATTAAAGCATCAGATTTTGCTGATTTTTGCAAATCTGCTTTTACTTCAACATCTACTCTATATTCAGATCCTATTTTTGCTTCTTCCTCTAAACATCCGTGGTTTGTATATAATCGAATGTTGTTTACGCGTATAATTCCCATAGTAGCAAAGATATTAATGTTTCTTAATTTCCAAAGAAATCAAAAATATTACTAAGAGTACTAGTACTTCCTTTATAAAACTCTGTGTATTTGCATCTTTTACAAGTTATACTTGTAAATTTCTCTGTTTGAATATTAAAAAACTTAGACCACATTCCTCCTGTAGCTCTCATTTCTCCAACTTCATAATCTCTATTTTCACATTTAGTACAACTATATTTTAAAGGCTTTTTCATAAATAATATATTTTTACTATTAGAATGTAAAAACCTAAAAACGTTACACTTATTTTAATTTAAATTCTTGACTCAAATCATTTATTTTAACCACATACTTACCTTTAGGTAAATAATATATATCATTTTTAGCTTTTTTAATCACAGCTTCTTTATGTTGTTTTACATAAGCTTTTCTTCCTTTTTCAGAAAAAGAAACATCATATATTATTTCGTTAAAACCTTTTTCAACATCTACGTTTAAAGAGTTTATTAAAATATCATCTGAAAAAATATTTACAGTAACATTTTTATCTGAACTTGAATAATAAGGTATTGATAATTTAGGTGTACTAGCTTCAAACCACTTACTCCAAGAACTTCCCCAATAATTACTTTTTCGAATGTTTTTTATTGAAAAAATAGCTTCTTTATTTTCAAACTCTTGTAGTGCCGCAATGTTTGCTTTATACAAACTACGTCCATGAGTTCCTATAATTAAATGTTTTGCGGTTGGTTGAATTACTAAATCGTGTACCGCTACATTTGGCAATCCGTTTTTAAAAGCTTCCCATTTTATTCCTTTATCAAAAGAAACATACAGTCCGTTATCAGTTCCTACATATAATATGTTTTCTTTTTTAGGATCTTCTTTAATTACATTTACTGGTGATGATGGAATATTGCTACTTATATTAGTCCATGTTTTACCATAGTTATCAGACATATATATATAGGTGTTAAAATCGTCAAATCTATACCCGTTTAAAGTTACATAAACACGTTCTTTTTTGTGTTTTGATGCGATTACACGACTTACCCATAAATCTTGTGGAAATGAATCGGATATTTTATCCCAACTTCCACCAGCGTTTTTTGTTACATGAACTAAACCATCATCTGAACCTACATAGATTAATCCGAATTGCGATGGGCATTCAGAAATTGTTGTTAAGGTTCCGTAAGCAACATTTCCTTTTTTTCCTCCTTTAGTTAAATCATCAGAAATAGTTGTCCAAGTATCTCCTTTATCTAAAGAGCGGTGTAATTTATTTCCTCCTAAATATAAAATATCCTGATTATGTTTTGACAATTGAATTGGTGTTTGCCAATTAAAACGATACGGATTTTCACCTAACTTGTGTTTTGGTTGAATATATTTTTGATTTCCTGATGCTCTGTCAATTCGATAGTAATTTCCAAACTGATAGCCTGTATATACAATATTTGGATTTCTGTCGTCAACCGCAACTTGCATTCCGTCGCCTCCCATTATACTTTCGTATGGGTTTTTACCTGTTTGTTTCCAACGTTTATCAATTTTAGCATTATGATTCGCTACCCAAACTCCGTTATCTTGTAAACCACCATATACTTTATAGTTCTTCTGATTATCGGCATACACGGTGTAAAACTGACCAACTGCTGGCTGATTCGCTTTAATCCAGCTTTCACCATCGTCATAAGATATGTTTAAACCTCCATCATTTCCTTCAACTAAATGACCTTGTTTTTTAGGATTTACCCATAATGCTTGATGATCTGCATGTACATTTTCTTTACTGATGGACGTAAATGTTTTTCCGCCATCTTTCGATTTTAAAATCGGAACTCCCAACACGTAAATTCCATTTTCGTCTTGCGGATCTACTCTAATTTCACCAAAATAATATCCGTAAGAGTAATATAAATCATCTAAATATCCTTCGTGCGTTTTTTTCCAAGACTTACCGCCATTTGTTGTTTTAAAAACCTCAGCACCTACAACTGGTGTATCAAATAACAAGGTATTTGCGTTTTCTAAATACTTTGCTAAATCGTTTGGTTTTACAGAACCCGAACGTACCATTTGCTTTACGTTTTCAGCACGATATTTTTCTTGAAAACCATTCATTTTTAAATAGGTATTCAACTTTTTATCTTTTAATTTTAAAAATGCATCAACCGACATTGTTTTAAAATCATCTTTTGTTAAAGCATTCGTTTTTTCTTTCTTTTTCTTCTTTTCTCTTCTAAACTGACTATCATGAAATGCATACACTGTATTTTCATTAAAAACTGCTAAACCAATTCTACCAACTCCATTTCCGTTTGGGAAACCATTATTTTCTGAAATTTTTGTCCAAGTATTTCCCGCATCAGTAGATTTATAAATTGCTGAATTTTTTCCATCTCCATCAAAATTCCAAGCTTTACGATTACGTTCCCAAGCAGCAGCATATAAAACATTGAATTTATTTGGAGCTTGTTGCACATCTATAATTCCTGTATTTTCATTTATAAACAAGGTTTTTTTCCATGTTTTACCACCATCAGTAGTTTTAAAAATCCCACACTCGTTATTTGAAGAATATAAATGACCAATTACTCCAACAATTACCTCATCAGAATTCTTTGGATTGATTAAAATTCTACCAATATGATGTGAATCTGTTAACCCTACATTAGTCCATGTTTTACCTTTATCGGTAGATTTTAAAATCCCAATACCCGCGTAACTTGATCGAGATGAATTGTTTTCACCAGTACCAACCCAAATGATTCCTTTTTTCCAATCTACAGCAATATCACCTACATTTTGTGTTGGCGAATTATCTAAAACAGGTATAAATGTTGTTCCGTTATTATTCGTATACCAAACTCCACCAGAAGCATAGCCTACATAAAATTCGGTTGTATTTTCAGGGTTTACATCGATATCTACCACACGACCACTCATAACCGTTGGTCCAATATTTTTAAAAGGAATATTTTTAACAATAGATTGTTCTGTTAAAATTTCTTTTTGCTGTAATGCCTCTTTAATTTGTTTAGAAGAAGTTGCTTGTTGTGCTATAATAGTTGTTGTAAAAATAATAGCAACAACATTAAAAAAAGTTTTCATTATGGTTAGTTTAGATGTGATGAAATTACTGTAAGTAAAATCGATATCAAAAAAATTAACAAAACATTGTTTTTTCATCATTCCATAATTAGTTTTTTTCAATAAAAAAATTCATAGATTTGTGAAGAAGCAACCAAATTAAACTATGAATATTTTTATTCTTTCTGTTAGTAATCAAATTTATTCTACGCAAAGAATTTATAAAGAAGCAAATCGTAGAGGTCATAAAGTTAGAATTATTAATCATTTAAAATGCTCGATAAAACTAACCAATGGTAAGCCTGAAATAATTTACGAAGGAGAAAATATTATTGATATTCCTGATGTTATTATTCCAAGAATTGGAGCTTCTGCAACGCGTCATGGTGCAGCAGTAGTTAAAGAGTTTGAAATGAATGGTGTATACAGCACTGCTACTTCATTAGGGATTTTAAGAGCTCAAAACAAAGTACGCACTTTACAAATAATGAATCGTAAAAATATTCCGATTCCCGATACTTTGTTTTCTGTTAATCCAGAAAATATTAGTGAACAAATAGATTTGTTAGGTGGCGCACCAATTATTATAAAATTACAAGAAGGTACGCATGGATCTGGAGTAATTTTAGCTGAAAGTAAAAAATCTGCAAAATCTATTATAGACACTTTATATAGTACAAATACAAGTATTTTATTACAAGAATTTATACAAGAAAGTAATAGTGAAGATATTCGTGCTTTTGTTGTAAACGATAAGGTTGTTTCTTCTATGAAACGAAAAGGATTGGATGATGATTTTCGTTCAAATATTCATCAAGGAGGAAGTGGTTTTAAAGTTGATTTATCTCCGGAGGAAGAAAAAATAGCTATTAAAGCTGCACAACATTTAAGCTTACCTGTTACTGGCGTAGATATGATTCGGTCTAAAAGAGGTTCTTTATTAATCGAAGTGAATTCAACCCCAGGTTTACAAGGAATTGAAGCGTACACAAAAGATAATATTGCTAAAGCTATTATTAAATTTTTAGAAGACAATGTTCGAACAAGAATTCAAAAATAAAATAGTTGAAATAAGAGGTCAAAAAATAGGTTTAGGTGAATCTAAACTCATTAAAATACCTGTTGATAGGCTACCTACAGGAACCTTTATTGAAATTCCTGTTTATGTGTTTAATGGTGATAAAGCTGGACCTACTATTTTATTACAAGGAGGGTTACATGGTGATGAAGTTAATAGTGTTGAATTAGTTCGTAGGATGCTGATTGACAAATCATATAAAATTCATCGAGGTTGCGTTATTGTGGTCCCATTATTAAACGTTTTTGGTTTTTTAAATTTATCACGCGATATGCACGGTAAAGATGTAAATAGAAGTTTTCCAGGATCAAAAAAAGGTTCGTTAGCAAGCAGAATGGCTTATTACCTAATGAAAGAATTGATTAATAATGTAGATTTAGCAATCGACTTTCATACAGGTGGAGCACAAAGAAATAATTTTCCACAAATTAGATATACACCAGAAGATGAAAGAGGTTTTGAATTGGCAAAAATATTTAATGCTCCTTTAATGTTTAGCTCTAAATTGATTCCAAAATCTTTTAGAAATCAATGTTATAAAAACAATATTCCTGTTATCGTTTATGAAGGTGGAGAGTCTTTACGATTAGAAGAAAATGCGATTCAACAAGGAATAAATGGAACTCTTCGTATTCTGAAACATTTTAAAATGATAGATAAAGATGTTGAAATTCCTAAAAACGCAGCATCAATTCATTTATATAAAAGAAAATGGATACGCGCTACTGTAGCTGGTCTTTTTAATGCTACAGTAAAAAATGGTTCTAAGGTTGAAAAAGGTCAAATTTTAGGACATATTATGGACACTTACGGAGAAACTAACTTTACTGTAAAAGCTCCTACAGATGGATATATAATTGCAAAAAATAATTTTCCAATTATAAATATGGGGGATGCTTTATTTCATTTCGGGCAACAGTAACACACTGATTTAATTTGTTTTATTAATTAATATTCACTTTCTTTAGAATCAATTAACTAATTAAAACTTAAATTTTTATGGAATTACTTATTAGCTTATTAAGTGGTGCCGTTGGTGGTAACGTCGCAGGCGCTTTATTAAAAAAGTTTTCAATGGGTACCCTTTGGAATTCTGTTGTAGGAATTTTAGGTGGTGGTCTTGGGTCTCAACTATTAGGAATGTTAGGAATTGACATTTCGGGCATTATTGGCAACATTGCTGGTAGTGGTGTTGGCGGTGGTGTTTTAATGGTTATCATCGGCCTTATTAAAAGCGCTATGAAGAAATAAAAATCTTTTTTGTTAGAATTCTAATAATATTAAAATGATTTACTTTTTAACCATAACAAACAAAAAAACCAGAGAATTTAAATTCTCTGGTTTTCAATAAAATACTTACTCTATATTAAATAGAGTAAGTATTTTTCACTAATTAACAGTAAACTTCCATACTTGACCAATTGACTTTGCATTTGAAGGGTCAATCGTATTTATTTTCCAATAGTATGTTTTTCCACTCTCTACTGATACTTCCTTTGATTGAGTCGTTAAACCTTCCTCAATAGCCGAAGTAAAGGTTGAACTTTCTCCAAAATACACATCATATTTTAAAGCACTTGTAGCGTCATTAGAATCTACACCTTTCCAAGTTAAAGTAATGGATCCAGCTGAAACAGAACTTTCATTTGTAGGACTTACTATTTCTGCAGTAAAAGGAGCTGTATTAGTTTCTCCTTCTCCTTTTGTATAAAAAGCATTAACTTCTGATACTTCTCCTGCTAAATTTTTAGAATCAACAGCTGTAACTCTCCAATAATAAGCGGTTCCTTTTGTTAAAGTAATAGACTTCGTAGAAGCATTAGCTGTCTCTGTTTTAACAATAGGAGACATAGTCCTACTACTAGAGAATTCAACTTTATAACTTATATTGTCATTATTCGGATCTGTCGCATCACTCCAATCAAAAATTATAGTATTATCTATACATAATAAATTAGCTGTTGGATATACTAAATTTATTTTTGTTGGTGCTTCGTTTACAATTTCTTCTGTTTTACCACTTCCACCTCCACATGCTATAAATAAAGGAAGTGAAAATAATGCTATTGTTTTTATTACTTTTCTCATTATTTTAAAATTTTAAAAGTGTTTGTATTATCATTTCCTAATTTAAGCAAGTAAATACCTGATTTAAAACTACTAAATGGTATAGACAATTCATTTCCTTGTCTTTGAATATTATCCTGTAAAACAACTTTACCTGTTACATCAAATACAGTTACATTAATATTATTTTCAGCATTATTTGGCATCAATAAATCAATTGTATCAGAAACTGGGTTTTGTTTTAAGAAAATATTATCTAATATCATAGAAAATTTATCTTCACAACTCTTAGATGTTTCAATTTCTAAAATCCCACTTCTTTCAACATTTAATGTAAATATTGAAGTATTAAATGAATCTATTAAGTTTCCATTTAAATAAACATTATAAGGGGCTGTACCAGAGTTTACATTAAAAGTATAATTTCTAGACTCTTGATTTTTAGATGCTCTTAATGAAATTGTTGCTGCTGCTGCTATATTAATTTCAAAACATTGCTTGTAGTTTTTATCATTAATTTCTACACATACTTCATATGAACCAGGTTTTAAACTGTCAAAAGTTACTGAGCTAGTATTTAAATCTTTTGTAACATTTGAATCTCCTGTTAAAGTTACCTTATATGTAACAAATGTTTGTTTAACATTAACGATAATTTTACCATCTTTCTCATCCTTACAAGTTTCAGATATAGTCTGAATCGAAATATTATTAGTATCTAAATAACTAGTATCACAAACATCCCCTTTACCATTACCATTTGTGTCTTTTTGATCAGCATTTGATTTTGTAGGGCAATTATCACATACATCTCCAATACCATCTCCATCAGTATCTTTCTGATCTGCATTAGATTTTGTAGGACAATTATCAACTGTGTCAAAAATACCATCACTATCTGTATCTTCACAAACGTCACCAGTACCATCTCCATCAGTATCTTTTTGGTCTGCGTTTGAAACTGTAGGACAATTATCACAAACATCTCCAATACCATCTCCATCAGTATCTTTTTGATCTGCATTAGATTTTGAAGGACAATTATCAACTATGTCAAAAATACCGTCACTATCTGTATCTTCACAAACATCACCAGTACCATCTCCATCAGTATCTTTCTGGTCTACATTTGAAACTGTAGGACAATTATCACAAACATCTCCAATACCATCTCCATCAGTAT
>CAZCHR010000051.1:7979-14582 GCA_964498665.1 uncultured Tenacibaculum sp.
CTTTTTGATCTGCATTAGATTTTGAAGGACAATTATCAACTCCATTTTTTATTCCATCCCCATCATCATCACCATTTGGATCAGAAATAAATTTTCCTGAAAAAATCCCTCTTCCATATGTAGCAGCAAAAACAGTGTTGTCATCACGTAAATCTAAATCTAGTACAGGAACATTACTCATACCATTATATGCTTGAATCCAGTTAGGTGAGGCAGCGTTAAAATTACTTGTTTTCCATACACCTAAATTTGTTCCGATAATAACCTCATTTCTACTAATTGGATTTTGTAAAATTGTTTTCACTGGAATATCAGGGAAATCTCCCTCTTTATTAGACCAATTTGATCCTCCATCTAATGTAGACCAAATACTTACAACCCCATAATTATGCATTGTCACAAAAATTTCATTTTCATTTGCACCAAACTCTATATCAGAAATAGAACCTACAAAACCGTCTCCAGTAATATCTAACCATGTTCCTAAATCTGTATTTGCATTTTCAATTTTCAATAATTTCCCGTTTTTTAAACCAACAAACAATTTTGATGTTGTTGTAGTATACGGTGAAATTTTTAAAATAGATGGCGATGAATTCATCAAATTATTTGTAAGATTTTCTTTAGTTATTGTACCTAATAAGTTTGAATATCTTTTAATTATATTACCAGCATCACTAGAATAATTTGAGTATAAAATATTCAAGTTAGAATCTAATTCTTCCTGGTTTATAAAATCTCCATTTTTAGATTCCTCTTCTTTGTTAACTTTTATCCAGCTATTTGTTTTAAAATTATATAAATCAATAGATTGATTATAAATATAATTACCGATTAAATATTGATCAGAACCATCGGTGTCAAAAAAACTAGCAGCTCCATCTCCTCCTAAAATTTGTTGAGAATTATTTATTCCTACTGACCCATTTTTAATTAAATGGGTTCCATTGTCTTGTGACCCAGCCAAGAAAAACTCATTACCTCCAAAAGCAGTAGTAGGAGCAACACCTACTGTATAAAATTGAACTGTATTAAAATTGTTATTTCTTGAATTAATAGTAGAACCTGTATCGTTTGAAAAATAAACACCTCCATCATTACCAAAAACCATTTTATTAGAAGAAGCAAATGCTAAACCATGCTGATCAGCATGAACTAAAGATACAGAAAGAGTATTTAAACCAGGTTTATTATTTGACCATTTTGATATTTGTTTCCATGAAGTTCCTCCGTCAGTAGATTTAAACAAATCTATACCTCCAGCATAAAGAGTGTTCTCATTATTAGGATCTACTTTTAATAATAGGTCATAAAAAGCTTGACCTCTTGTAAAATCATTTGCTGGAATCCCATTATCGGCATCATTTGGTAATGCTAATTCAGAAACGGTAGAAAAATTGTCAACCGTTTTAAACATCTTAACTGGTGCAGCATCTGTGCTCATTTGTGCAAGTACATAAACAGTATTAGCATTTATAGGTGAAACCTCTATTTGAGTTCTTATTCCGTTAGTAATTGTATGCACTTTCGTAAAAACGGTTCCATCAGTAGATTTGAAAATAATTCCACCTCCATCACCATAAGTGCTACTTCTTATTGTACTTAAATAAACAGAGTTGTCCTCTGCTATCTCTAAATCGTTAGGTTCATGCTCTTTACCTGCTGTTGTTTTAGGTATATCTAATTTAGCGAAATTAGTTCCATCAACAGATTTATAAACCCCAAAACTATCACCTCCTAGACGCGCTCCTCCGGTATATGCCGATTCTCCTGCTGCTATAAAAATTTCTGAAACTCCAGAGTTATTCCGTATAACAATGTCGTTAATGTGTTGTATACCAGGAACAACAGTTGTATTAGTTGTATCAGAACTAATCTTTTCAATTGTTCCATTAACAGTTCCATTATTTAGGGCATCAATAACAGCATTTCCATCAACTTTACCAATCATAAGAGCAGGGATTGTTACTCCGACAGAACTATCACCAGCAGCCATGTTAAATGGATTTGTATCTTGATTGTTAACTATAATTGCTGCTATAGCTCCTGCGTCTTGTGCATTTTTAACTTTTGCTGAAAAATCACAAGTACCCCTTCTTATAACAGCTATCTTTCCGTTTAAATCTCTTCCATTACTTACAGCTGTACATCCATCTTCATTTGGAGATGTTCCGTCATCAACCAAAACTAAATCTTTTGTCAACGGATTAGTTAAGTCTCTACCAAAAGCTGTAGTTAAAACAGCTGTGTAGTTTCCTGAAATATTATAAGGTGTATTTATTACAAGCTTAGCGTTAGTATCTAAATATGTGTTTCCTGTTACACCTCCAAAAACATTAGACCAAGAATTACCTCCGTCTGTAGATTTCCATAAACCATTTCCATTAACATCACCATTAACATAAGACTCTCCTGTTCCTAGATAAAATATCTGTGAGTTATTAGGATCAGCTACTATACAAGAAACCGCTAAGTTTTCAGGAATTCCTAAACGAATCCATTTGTTTGATGCGTCAGAAATTTTTGTGTTTTTCCATAAACCTCCACTAACACCTCCTGCGAAAACAGTTTCATTTGTAGCATCATTTGGATCAAATAACAAGGCTCTTGTTCTACCACCAACATTGTTAGGTCCTCTTTCAACCCAAGGATTATTAGTTTCACCAGGAACTTTTTGTCCTGCTCTAATTTTAGTTAATTGCTCTTGAATTTTAAATACGTTTTCTTTATTAGTTTTTCCCGTAGCCGGATTTATTTCGCTTAAATATTTTTGTTCGAAATATGCGTTTGGAGGTAAACCTTTTGCTATTCTTTCCTTTTTTGGGAGTTTTCCTATTTTTTGATAAGGATGTTCTTTTAAAAATTCTGCGTGTTTTTGTCTTAATTCTTCAACCTTAGTCTTATCATTGACCATAGTTTTAAAAATAACACCGAATAAAGTGATAGCTAATAAGCTAAAAATAAGTACTTTTTTATTCATGATATAATAGTTATTAACTTATAAAACAAGTGAAATTTGCTTTATCCTACCTGTTTCGATTTAAATGCGAATATAATTAATTCAAAATAAAACAATTATTAAACTATATTTCCTTTTATTTTTTTATGCAATTTTATTGCTAAACTATCTGACAAGCTAGCTATAAAACTACTTATCTGCATAGTTCTATCATATAGATTTTTTCTTTCTTGCTGGTATTCATTTGGTAACAAATCCAATACTAACTCATCATAGTTAGAAGACGTTCCTTCAAACTTATTATTTAAAGCAGTAACAAACACATCTAATAAATCAGCGATAATCTTGTATCCTGCTACTTCTTTTTCAACCACGTCTTTACTTCTGTAAATCTTATTAACACTAATTTTAATTATGTCGTTAA
Source organism: uncultured Tenacibaculum sp. (assembly GCA_964498665.1). Classification (GTDB taxonomy): domain Bacteria; phylum Bacteroidota; class Bacteroidia; order Flavobacteriales; family Flavobacteriaceae; genus Polaribacter. The sequence continues at coordinate 11,363 of CAZCHR010000051.1, forward strand.
TTTGTGCTTCATACTTACATTTATCTAATAAAGATTTCTCAAAACCACCATTTAAAATAGCTTCTTCGTTATCTAAAAAGATCTCTACAGCCTCATTAATTAAAACACCAATAGCTAAAGCTCGTAAATAACTTACTCTATCTTTTTTATATTGAAGCGAATGATATTTTTTGCTATCAATAGTATCTTTAACTAATTTAATCATGTATTCTAAGGCGTAATCTTCGTCGATTAAACCTAGATTGATTCCATCTTCAAAATCTATGATTGTGTAACAAATATCATCTGCTGCTTCTACTAAATATGCTAATGGGTGACGATAATATGATATTCCGTCACTTTCTTTTTTTTGCAAACCTAAATCATTAGCTATATCTAAAAAAGCTTCTTTTTCTGATTGAAAAAATCCGTATTTTTTATCAACTATATGTTTTGTTGGTTTTTTAGGGAGAGATTCTTTAGGGTATTTCATAAAAGCTCCTAAGGTTGCGTAACTTAAACGCAAACCTCCTTCGGTTCCTTGGTTGCTTTCTGTAAGAATTTTGAATCCGTTGGAGTTTCCTTCAAAATCAATTAAATCTTGGTATTCTTTTTCAGTAAGTTCTTCTTTATATTTTGCACCATTACCTGTTTTAAAATATTCACCGATAGCCTTTTCTCCGGAATGTCCAAAAGGTGGATTACCAATATCGTGCATCACTGATGCAGCTGCAACAATAGCTCCGAAATCGTTAAATGTGTATCCTAAATCTTTTAAATTTGGATTACGTTCTAACAACACTTTACCAACTCTACGTCCTAAGGTTCTACCTACTACAGATACTTCTAAACTATGCGTTAAACGAGTATGTACAAAATCGGTTTTTGATAATGGAATAACCTGTGTTTTATCTTGAAGACTACGAAAAGCAGATGAAAATATAATTCTATCGAAATCTACATCAAACCCTAAACGGGTTTCGTCTTGTTTTATTCGTTCGCGTTTTTGTGTATCTCCAAAACGTTTTAAAGAAAGTAATTGTTCCCAGTTAATCATTTGAATAAAATTTGTCGAATTTACTAAAAAAAGAGAAGCCTTTCTACTTCTCTTTTCTTTACTTTTAATTAAGCTGCATTCCAAAACCGTTTAACTTCCTCACAAATATTTTCAATTTGTGAAAGAATCATTTCTCGTCTCTTGGGTGAGGAAACTATTCTCTCCCCAAAAACATCCATAGAATAACAAATTTCTGATAATGGAATAGCTTCGTACTCATCTGCTATTTCTGAAATATATTTATGTAAAATCGTTGCAACAATTTTTAATTCTTTAGTGTCAAAAACATTTCCTTTTGATAAATGAATTTTAACACCTCCAATATACTTCCTCCCTTGATAATCCATAGTGAAAACTATATCTGGAGAAACAGTTATTTCAACCCCTTTAATAAATGTCGATTTTACAGGTCTCTTTTTAATTATGTTTAAGTTATGATTTCTCAGCATTTCTGGAAGTTCCATATTTAAATATTTTTGCATTCCTTCTAGGGATACAAACTTATTTTGGAGTTGCCTTGGTTTTTCAACAATCTTAGACTTCAATCTAATTGAGCCTTCAATTATTGGTGTTTTATCACCATTTAAAGATAGAGACTTTTTAATACAAGCTCTTGATGTCTGATGCCAACCAACCATTATAATTGAAGGCTTTTTTTGATTTTTAATTACTCTTTTCTTTTTTGCTTCTGTTCCTTTAATAAAATCAATTAAAGGATTTATAGATATTTTATACGCCATTTTATTGGGTTTTTATGCTTATTAACTTTTTTTATTTTTGTTAATAAGTCTGTTCGCTAGTCTAAAAACAAGACCATAAAGCTTAATTTAAACTATGATAAAATTTAGAAAAATAACTTGGCACAGAGAATCCTATTTTGTAATTTTGAAGAATAATAGGGAGATTGAGTAATCTCAAAATTCTTATTTCATTAAATAATTCTAGCCGTCGGAAGCGAAAATTAAAAAAATTTACCAAGAGCGATATTTCCAGTATCGCTTTTTTTTATGCTTTTTTTCTACTCTTATTACACTTGTTTTTTAACCTTCTTTAAAAAGAGAAGCCTTTCGACTTCTCTTTCATCACTTTTAATTTAATTTTTGGTTTAAGAACCACACATTAAGCAATCATCATCTGGTGATCCGTTTTTAGAAGCATCTACCATTGCTTTAAATTCTGCTGCGCTCATTGGCTTTTCTTCCTCGATTACATCAGACTTTTTCTCTACGTTTAATGTAAATTGTTTTGCGTTTACTGCAGATTTTGTACGTAAATAATACATCCCAGTTTTTAATCCACTTTTCCAAGCATAGAAATGCATTGAAGTTAATTTTGCAAAATCAGGATCTTTCATAAATAAGTTTAACGACTGAGATTGATCGATAAAATATCCTCTATGGCGTGCCATATCAATAATATCTTTCATACTCATTTCCCAAACTGTCTTATATAAATCTTTTAATTCTTGTGGAATTGTAGCAATATGTTGGATAGATCCGTTTGCACGCATAATATCTTCTTTCATATTGTTATCCCATAAATTTAGCTCTACTAAATCTTCTAATAAGTGCTTGTTTACAACGATAAACTCACCCGATAATACTCTACGTGTATAAATGTTAGAAGTATAAGGTTCAAACGCTTCGTTATTTCCTAAAATTTGAGATGTAGATGCTGTAGGCATTGGCGCTACTAATAACGAGTTACGAACTCCATGCTCCATAACTTCTTTACGTAAAGCTTCCCAATCCCAACGACCACTTAATTCGTTATCGTTAATTCCCCACATATTGTGTTGAAATTCTCCTTGTGACATTGGTGATCCTTTAAATGTTGAATAAGGTTCTTTTGCTTTTGCTACTTCCATAGATGAAGTTACAGATGCAAAGTATAAAGTCTCAAAAATCTCTTGATTTAATTTCTTTGCTTCATCTGATGTAAACGGCATACGTAACATAATAAAAGCATCTGCTAATCCTTGAATTCCTAATCCTACCGGACGGTGACGAACATTAGAGTTTTCAGCTTCTTTTACTGGATAATAATTACGATCAATAACTGTATCTAAGTTTCTAATTACTTTTTTAGTTACTTTAAATAATTTATCGTGATCGAAAAATTTGTTTCCGTTTTCATCTTCTCCAACAAACATTGGAATTGCGATTGATGCTAAGTTACATACTG
>CAZCHR010000052.1:0-14527 GCA_964498665.1 uncultured Tenacibaculum sp.
GAGCACCTCGTTTACACCGAGGGGGTCGGGGGTTCGAATCCCTCATCGCCCACAAGATTCCAAACCGAAACGGAATTAAAATAAAATCGGGCAATTAGCTCAGTTGGTTCAGAGCACCTCGTTTACACCGAGGGGGTCGGGGGTTCGAATCCCTCATTGCCCACTAAAAGTCTCATTGTTTTACGATGAGACTTTTTTTGTTTAAAAAATTGCTTAATATAGTTTTTGTAGTTTTGTGAATTAAATTATAAAAATGTGGTTAGGCAGAGGTTTGACTTTAAAAGTAGCTAAAATAAAATTTAATGAATAAATCGAAAATCGCAATTATAGGTTTAGGTTATGTGGGGTTACCTTTAGCGAGGTTATTTGCAACTAAATATTTGGTTGTTGGTTTCGATATAAATATTAAAAGAGTAGAGGAATTAAAATCTGGAGTAGATGTAACGTTAGAAGTTGATAACGAATTATTGAAATCTGTTTTAGTTGATGAAATTTCAGATGAAAAAGGTTTGTTTATAAGCTCTGATATAGAAGATATAAAAGAATGTGATTGTTATATAGTAACAGTTCCGACATCTGTAGATAAAAATAATCAGCCAATTTTAACACCTTTATTAAGTGCAAGTAAAACAATAGGGCGAGTTCTTGAAAAAGGAGATGTTGTAATCTATGAATCTACTGTTTATCCTGGAGCGACAGAAGAAGATTGTGTGCCTGTTTTAGAAAAAGAATCTGGTTTGAAGTTTAATGAAGACTTTTTCGTAGGGTACTCACCAGAAAGAATAAGTCCAGGTGATAAAATTCGTACAGTAGAAAATATATTAAAAGTAACTTCTGGTTCTACAAAGGAAATAGCTCTTAAAGTTGATGATTTGTATAAATCAGTTATTGTTGCTGGAACTCATATGGCTTCATCTATAAAAGTTGCTGAAGCTTCAAAAATTATAGAAAATTGTCAGAGAGATATTAATATTGCTTTTGTTAATGAGCTAGCGAAGATTTTCAATTTAATGAATATTAACACAAACGAAGTCTTAGAAGCTGCATCTACAAAGTGGAATTTTTTACCTTTTAAACCAGGTTTGGTTGGAGGGCATTGTATTGGGGTGGATCCTTTTTATTTAGCTCAAAAGGCGCAACAGTTTGGTTATTACCCTGAAATTATTTTATCAGGAAGAAGGTTGAATGATAGTATGGGAAGTCATGTGGCATCGGAAGTTGTGAAACTGATGATTTCAAAAGATGTTAAAGTTAAAAAAGCAGAAATTTTAATTTTGGGAATTACTTTTAAAGAAAATTGTCCAGATATAAGAAATACAAAAATAGTTGATGTATATCATGCTTTAAAAAGTTACGGAGTTAATATAGATATTTATGATCCTTGGGCAAAACAGATTGAAGTAACTAAAGAATATGACTTAAATTTGAATACAAATCTTTATGGTAAAAAATATGATGTTATTGTTTTAGCGGTATCTCATAATGAGTTTAAAAAAATGGATTTGTTGAGGTTAAAGAAAAGTAATGGATTGGTATATGATGTTAAAAGTTTCTTACCTTATGAATTAATCGATAAAACATTGTAATGAAAAATTTTGCTTTAATCGGTGCTGCAGGATATATAGCACCACGTCATTTAAAGGCGATAAAAGGCACTAATAATAATTTAATAGCTGCACTTGATAAATTTGATAGTGTTGGGGTAATGGATAGTTATTTTCCAAACACAGATTTTTTTGTTGAATTTGAGCGTTTCGATCGTCATATTGAGAAGATTAAACGCCAGCAGAATGTTCAATTAGATTATGTTAGTATCTGCACACCAAATTATTTACATGATTCGCATATTAGAATGGCTTTGCGAAGACGAGCAGATGCGATATGTGAAAAACCTTTAGTATTAAATCCATGGAATGTAGATGCGTTACAAGCGATAGAAAAAGAATCAGGAAATAAGATAAATACTATTCTTCAACTACGTTTGCATCCAAGTATTATAGCATTGAAAAATAAAGTTGATTCGGAAATGAAAAAAGAAAAATATGATGTTGATTTGACTTATATAACCTCTCGAGGAAACTGGTATGGTGTTTCTTGGAAAGGAGATGAAAGTAAATCAGGAGGAATAGCAACAAATATAGGAGTGCACTTTTATGATATGCTTTCTTGGATTTTTGGAGAGGTGCAAGAAAATATAGTGCATTTAAGAGAAAAAGATAAATCCGCAGGTTATTTGGAATTTGAAAAAGCGAGAGTACGTTGGTATTTGTCAATAGATGAAAACTCATTGCCTAAAGAAATTAAAGAAAAGAAACAAAGAACATATCGCTCTATTACTGTAGATGGAGAGGAGATAGAGTTTAGTGGAGGTTTTACCGAATTACACACAGAAAGTTATAAAGAGATTTTGACTGGTAAAGGTTTTGGTTTAGAAGATGCTAAATCGTCAATTGAAATTGTACATGATATAAGGAATTTAAACTTAAGTAGATTAGGAGAAAAGCATCCTTTTATATTTGAGTTATTGTAAGTTTTTTTTATCTAAAAAAAAGAGAGCTTTATAACTTGTAAAATACTACTATATTTGACTCTCTAAAATCTAAAAGAGGAGAGGTTAAAAATAATTAAGATACGAATGAAAAAGAGAAATTTAATAATTTTCGGAACTAGACCTGAGGCAATAAAAATGGCACCTTTGGTAAAAGAGTTTTTGAAACATGATGAGGTTTTTGAAACAAAAGTATGTATTACAGCTCAACATAGAGAAATGTTAGATCAAGTTTTAGATTTTTTTGAAGTTAAACCAGATTTTGATATGGATTTAATGAAGCCTAATCAGAATTTATATAGCTTAACAGCAGATATAATTACTGGGCTTAAACCGATTTTAGAAGAGTTTAAGCCAGATTATGTATATGTTCATGGAGATACAACAACAACAATGGCTTCTAGTATCGCAGCATTTTATTCAGGATGTAAAGTATGTCATGTTGAAGCTGGTTTAAGAACTTTTAATAAGCGATCTCCATTCCCAGAAGAAGTAAATAGAAGTATTGCTGGTAGTATCAGTGATTATCATTTTTCACCTACATCAACTTCGAAAAATAATTTACTAAGAGAAAATATATCAGAAAAATCAATACTTGTAACAGGTAATACAGTAATAGATGCTTTGCATTTTAGCTCTAAAAAAGTTACTTCTGAAGGTTATTCAGATAAAGAGGTTTCTGTATTAAAAGATTTAGTAGATGCTTCAAAGAAGTTAGTTTTAGTAACTGGACATAGAAGAGAAAATCACGGAGAAGGTTTTATTAAAATTTGTTCAGCTCTAAAAGAATTAGCAGAGGCTAATAAAGATATTCAGATAATATATCCAGTACATTTAAATCCCAATGTACAAAAAACGGTGTATGAATTTTTAGATTGTATTGATAATGTAAAGTTAATAGCTCCATTGTCTTACCCTGCATTTGTTTGGCTAATGAACCAATCGTATTTAATTATTACTGATAGTGGAGGTGTACAAGAAGAAGCTCCAAGTTTAGGTAAGCCAGTATTAGTAATGAGAGATACCACAGAAAGACCGGAAGCAGTAGATGCAGGTACGGTTTTATTGGTAGGTACAGATAAAAGTAAAATAGTAAAAGAAGCTCAGAAATTACTTGACGAAGAAGAAAGTTATTTTTCAATGAGTAAACTTCATAATCCGTATGGTGAAGGGAAAGCATGTGAGCAAATTGTTAACTTTATTAAAGAATTATAAAATGAATAATCCAGAAGTAGTGATGATAGGGCTTGGGTATATTGGATTACCTACAGCTGCATTAATTTCACAAAATAAAGTTTATGTTCATGGTGTTGATATTAATCCAGCTGTTGTAGAAACGATCAATAGAGGAGAAATTCATATTGTTGAGCCAGATTTAGATAAAGCAGTAGAATCTGCTGTAAAAGGAGGGTACTTGAAAGCAGATGTTAAAGCTGTAGAGGCTAATAATTACTTAATAGTTGTTCCTACTCCTTTTAAAGGGAAAAATGAACCTGATATTTCTTTCGTAGAGTCGGCAACTAGAGGGATTATACCTCTATTAAAAGAAGGAGATTTATATATAATAGAATCAACTTCACCAATCGGAACCACTGAAAAAATGATGGATTTTATTTATGAAGAGCGTCCAGAATTAAAAGGTAAGCTGTTTATAGCATATTGTCCAGAAAGAGTGTTGCCAGGTAATGTTATGCATGAATTGGTGTATAATGATAGAGTAATAGGAGGTGTTAATGAAGAATCTACTGAAAAAGCTTTAGCTTTTTATAAAAAACATGTTAAAGGTGAGTTGCATAGAACAAATGCACGAACAGCTGAAATGTGTAAGTTGGTAGAGAATTCATCAAGAGATGTTCAAATAGCCTTTGCTAACGAACTTTCTTTAATTTGTGATAAAGCAGATATAAATGTCTGGGAGTTAATTAATTTAGCCAATAAACATCCACGTGTAAATATTTTACAACCTGGTTGTGGAGTTGGAGGACACTGTATTGCTGTGGATCCGTATTTTATAGTATCAGACTATCCAATGGAGTCAAAAATTATTGGTACTGCTAGAGAAGTAAATAATTATAAATCTTTTTGGTGTGCTGAGAAAATTCAAACAGCTAAATTAAAGTTTGAATTAGAGCATGGTAGAAAACCCAAAGTAGCTCTAATGGGATTAGCTTTTAAACCTAATATAGACGATTTAAGAGAATCTCCAGCGAAATATATTGTAAATAAAGTTTTACAAAATGATAGTAATGGAGAATATTTTATAGTTGAACCAAATATAGAAGAACATAATGTTTTTAAATTAACTGATTATAAAAAAGCTATTAATGGAGCAGATATAATTGCTTTACTTGTAGCTCATGATGAATTTAAGAATGTTAAATTTTTAAAAGATAAAGTTGTTCTAGATTTTGCAGGAGTAATAAAAAAATAAAAAAATGTTAGACTTAAATAATAAATCAATTTTAATTACAGGAGGTACAGGTTCTTTTGGGAAAATGTTTACGAAACTTATATTAGGACGTTTTCCTAATGTAAAAAAATTAGTTATATTTTCTAGAGATGAACAAAAGCATTTTCAAATGGCTCAAGAATTTTCAGAATCTAAATATCCTCAATTAAGATATTTTATAGGAGATGTAAGAGATAAATCTCGTTTAATTAGAGCTTTTGAAGGGATAGATGTAGTTATTCATGCAGCGGCTATGAAACACGTACATTTAGCTGAGTATAATCCAATGGAATGTGTAAAAACAAATATTAATGGTGCTGAAAATGTTATTGATGCTGCTTTAGAGTGTAAAGTTAAGAATGTGGTTGCCTTATCAACAGATAAGGCGGCGGCTCCAATTAATTTATATGGAGCGACGAAACTAGCTTCAGATAAATTGTTTGTTGCAGCTAATAATATAAAAGGGAGTAGAGATGTTAAGTTTTCTGTTGTTAGATATGGTAATGTAATGGGGTCTAATGGTTCTGTAATGCCTTTCTTTTTAAATAAAAAGAAAACTGGAGCAGAGTTTTTGCCTATTACAGATGATAGAATGACACGTTTTAATATATCATTAGAAGATGGGTGTGAAATGGTGTTTTATGCTATAGATAAAGCATGGGGAGGTGAAGTTTTTGTACCTAAAATACCATCATATAAAATACCTGATGTTGCAAAAGCAATTGCACCAGAGCTTCAACATAAAGTAGTAGGTATTAGACCGGGAGAAAAATTACATGAAGAAATGATTACATCTTCAGATTCTTTTAATACTGTTGACATAGGAAAGTATTACGCAATATTACCTCAAAAATCTCCATATTCTGAATATACAAAAGAAGAGTATAAAAAGGCATTTAACGGTGTTGATGTGCCAGAAGGTTTTGCTTATGATTCAGGAAATAATACCGAATGGGAATCGGTAGAAAGCCTTAGAGAATTAGTTAAAGAACATGTTGATGCTAACTTTGAAGTATAAATTATGAGTTTTAAAATTCCTTATGGACGCCAAAATATCCAACAAGAGGATATTGATGCTGTAGTAAATACTTTACAAGCAGATTTTTTAACTCAAGGACCAAAAGTAAAGGAATTTGAAGATAAGTTCGCTGCTTATGTTGGAGCCAAATATGCTTTAGCTGTAAATAATGCAACCTCAGGATTACACTTGTCGGTTTTGGCGATGGGTTTAAAAGAAGGTGATCGAGTTATTACTACACCTATTACCTTTGCAGCTTCAGCAAACTGTGTTCGTTTTGCTAATGGAGAAGTTTGGTTTGCAGATATTGACCCTGAAACTTATTTGTTAAGTATAGAAAGTGTTCGTAAATTAATAGAAAGTAAGCCTAAAGGTTTTTTTAAAGGAATTATACCTGTAGATTTTGCAGGACTTCCAGTTAATTTAGAGGAATTTAGAGAGTTAGCCAATGAGCATGATTTATGGATAATAGAAGATGCATGCCATGCTCCAGGAGGTTATTTTACAGACTCTAATAATGTTAAACAGCGTTGTGGAAATGGAAACTATGCTGATATAGGAGTGTTTTCTTTCCATCCAGTAAAGCACATTGCTTGTGGTGAAGGAGGTATGCTTACTACGAATTCAGAAGAAGTGTATAAAAAACTCTCTTTGTTAAGAACACATGGTATTACTAAAGAAAATATGCAAGAAAATCATGGAGGATGGTTTTATGAAATGCAAGAGTTAGGCTTTAATTATAGATTAACAGATTTTCAATCTGCATTAGGAATTACTCAGCTAGCAAAAAATGAAGCAGGTGTTGTTAGAAGAAATCAAATAGCAGAGAAGTACAAAAAAGCTTTTCATGCTAAAATTAAATATCAAAGTTTACCAGAAGGAAATTATAATGCGCATCATTTATTTGTAATTGAACTAGAAGATAGAAAAGAGCTTTATAACTTTTTAAGGTCTCATAATATTTTTGCACAAATACATTATATACCTGTTCATAAATTACCATATTATCAAGAAATAGGTTATGGTAATGCCGATTTATCGAATGCAGAAAAGTACTACTCTAAATGTATAAGCTTACCAATGTACCCTTCTCTGAAGAATGAAGAGCAAGACTTTGTTATTAATAAAGTTTTAAGTTTTTTAAATGAAAATAAATAAATTTTGAGTTGTAATAAATTAATTTTAGGAACAGTTCAATTTGGTTTAGATTATGGAATAAATAATTTAAAAGGTAAGCCATCTGATGATACGATAAAAAGAACATTAGATTTAGCATATAATAACGGTATAGAGTATTTAGATACTGCTGAAGCGTATGGAGATTCTCAAGAAAGAATTGGCTTTTATCATAACTCTTCATCTAATAAATTTAAAGTAATAACAAAGTTTAGCTCATCAATAACAAAGTTGTCAGGTGATATTGAAACAAGAGTATTACAAAATTTGAAGACTTTAGATGTTGATAGTTTGTATTGCTATATGTTCCATTCTTTTAATGATTTTGATCTTTTTTTTGATAAATTTAAAAGCAATTTAATTTCATTAAAAAATAAAGGAATACTTAACAAAATAGGAGTTTCAATATATACAAATGAAGAATTAGAAAAAGTTTTAGAATTTAAAGAAATTAGTTTAATTCAAATCCCTTTTAATCTGTTTGATAATGATAACTTAAGAGGAGATGTATTGCGAAAAGCTAAAAAGAAAGGAATTGAAATACACACTAGGTCTGTTTTTTTACAAGGACTTTTTTTTAAAGAAAAAGATAATTTAGAAGGGAATTTAAAAGACTTTAAATCTCCTTTAGAAAGCTTGGAAAAGCTAAGTAAAGAAAATAATGTTTTGATAAGTGATATTGCATTGAATTATGCTTGTAAAAATATTAGTATTGATAAAGTTTTAGTAGGGGTTGATGATGAAGAACAATTAAGTATGAATATTAAATCGATAAATAAAACAATAGATGAAAGTGTTTTTAACGAAATTAACAAGATAAAGATTCACAGAAACGAATTATTAAACCCATCTAATTGGTAAAATGGATTTATTTAAAGATTTAAACAATAAAACGGCTATAGTAACTGGGGGTTACGGTTATTTAGGTAAAGCAATTGTAAATGTTTTAACAAAATATAATTGTAAGGTTTATGTATTAGGCCGTTCAAAAGAAAAATTTGAAGAAGCTTTTTCTAATAATAACTTAATTTTTTTTGAAAAAGTAGATGTGTCTGACAAGGGTTCTATTAAAAAAGGTTTTGATTCAATAGGAAAGAAAGAGCCCGTTATTGATATACTAATTAACAATGCTTACTTTGGATTAACAAATCACCCAGAAGAAATGAGTTCAGAAGAATGGAGAATGGGTATTGAAGGTGGTTTAAATCAATTTTTTGATTGTATAAAAGAAGTTGTTCCTTTTCTAAAAAAATCTAAAAATGGTAAGATAATAAATATAGGGTCAATGTATGGTATGACAGTGCCAGATTTGGATGTTTATGATGGTAGGGAAGAGTTTTTGAACCCACCTAATTATGGTACAGCTAAAGCAGGAGCTATTCATTTAACAAAGTATTACGCTATGTATTTAGCAAAGTATAATATTAATGTAAATGCTATTTCTCCAGGTCCATTTCCATCAGATAAAGTACAACAAGATAAAGAATTCGTTAAAAGACTTGAAGCTAAAACTAAATTAAAAAGAATTGGAAAGCCTTCAGATTTAGAAGGATTGATAATTCTATTGTCTTCAGAAGCGTCAAATTATATCACAGGACAAAACATAGCTATAGATGGAGGTTGGACAATATAAAATAGGGGCTATTATCCAAGCAAGACTAGGATCAAAAAGGTTACCTAATAAGGTTTTGATGCCAATAGGTAATGGAAATAGAACTATTCTTTCTCAAATTATTAATCAACTTAATAAAGTAATTAAAATTAATAAAGTAGTTGTAGCTACTTCAGTCTCTAAAATAAATGATAAGTTAGAAACTTATATAAAAGAGTTTAATATTGATTGCTATAGAGGGGATGAAGAAAATGTATTATCAAGGTTTTCGGATGTTATAAAACAGAACGATTTTGATTATGTTTTAAGATTTACGGCAGACAACCCCGTTATAGATACTATTTATCTTGAAGAATTTATTGAAAATGTATTAACTAAAAAACTTGATTATAGTTATAGCAAAAGTTTACCTTTAGGTTGCAATTTTGAAATGATTAACGCAAAATTATTAGTTGAATCAGATGAAAAGGCAACAGAAGTCTATGATAAAGAACATGTAACTCCATATGTAAAAAGGATGACAGAAAATAAATCAATTTTCGAATTCCCGATGAGAAGTTTATTTAGAGAATTAAGATTAACTGTTGATTACCCTACAGATTATTCTTTTTTATATCTTGTTTCTAGTATGTTAAAAGATAAAGAATTAAATTTAGATAATATATTAGCTTTAATAAAAGATAATAACTGGCTATTAAAGATTAATGAGTCTAATTTTCAAAAAAAGGAGTATAAAGATATCGCAGAAGAATTATCTGATTTATTACCTATATTACAAGTAAGGGAGATGAAAAGAATTGAGAAAAAACTTATAGATGAAATCTAAAGAACTAATTTTTAGAGCTGATGGTAATTCTGAAATAGGATTAGGTCACTTATACAGAGTTTTTAGTTTAGTAGAAATGTTGAAAGAAGAATATTGTTTTGTTTTTTTAACAAAAGGATCTTCAATGTTGGAAATAATTCCTGAAAAATATACAATTAAAATAATTCCAGAAGATTTATCTATACTTGAAGAAGCGGATTGGATTATAAATAACTATAGCTCTAATGAAAATATTATAATAGCAGATGGTTATCAGTTTATATCTGGTTATCAAGAGAAAATTAAGCAATCTGGTTTTCAGTTGGTTTATATTGATGATTTAATTGTAGAGCATATGTCTGCTGATATAGTCATTAATCATTCCCCAGGGATAACATCCGAAGATTATTTAAATGAAGATTATACACAATTTGCTTTAGGAACTGAATTTGCTTTATTAAGACCATGTTTTTTAGAACTAGCCAAGAAAAATAGAGAAATAAAGGAGATCAATAGTGCTTTTGTGTGTTTTGGAGGAGCAGACCCCTTTAACTTAACAATAAAGGCAGTGGAAGGTTTGTTAGAGTCAAGAGGGATAGAAACTATACATATCGTCTTAGGAGCTGCATATAAAGATGAACAAATTTCTGTATTAGAAAAAAAATATAAGAGCATAAAGATTTATAAAAACTTATCAGAATTAGAATTAATTCGTGTTATGTTACAATGTAATATAGCAATAGCTCCATCAAGTACTATTTTGTATGAAATTTGTTGTGTTAAAATGCCAGTATTGAGTGGTTATTATGTAGATAATCAAAAAAAAATATATAAAGAGTTATTGAAGAAATCGATAATTTATGGAGGAGACGATTTTACCAATTATAAAGCTAATGATTTTAAAGACAAAATTGAAGACATTATTAGTAGTAAATTGACGTTGAAATATATAGGAAATCAAAAAAAGCATTTTGATGGTAAGAGTAAAGTTCGATTTTTAGGTATGATAAATCAATTAAACATTTCTTTTAGAAAAGCAAAAGAAGAAGATTTGTTAGATGTTTATAATTGGTCTAATGATTTATTAGTAAGGAAGAATTCGTTTAATTCTGATCTTATTAAATTAGAAGATCATAAAAAATGGTATTTAAATAAAATAAAAAATAAGAAAAGTTTATTCTTAATTATTTTAATAAATGGTAAAAAAGGTGGTGTAGTTCGTTTTGAAGTTAAGAAAGACGAAACAACAATAGGTGTCTTGATAGCTAAGAATTATCGAGGTCAAAAATTAGCAAGTAAATTACTTAAAGAATCTTCAAAACTGTATTTCAATAAATTTGATAAGGAGATATACGCTTATATAAAAAAAGAGAATAAAGTATCGATCAAATCTTTTGAAAAAGCAGGATATAAATATTTTAAAGAAAGAAAAATAAACGGAAGCTTAAGCTCTATTTATAAACTAGAAAAATAATATGAATTTAGATAAATGTTTTATAATAGCGGAGCTTTCTGCCAATCATGGTGGTAGTTTGGATATAGCAAAAGAGACTGTAAGAGCCGCAAAAAGAGCTGGAGCAGATGCTATAAAATTGCAAACATATACAGCAGATACTATTACTTTAGATGTTAAGTCTGAGTGTTTTAAAATTAATCAAGGAACAGCATGGGATGGGCAATATTTATATGGCTTATACAAAGGGGCTTCATTACCTTGGGAATGGCATAAGCCTTTATATGATTTAGCTAAAGAAGAAGGATTGTCTTGTTTCTCTTCACCTTTTGATAAAACAGCTGTCGACTTTTTAGAAGAATTGAATACACCCATATATAAAGTAGCATCATTTGAAATAACAGATATACCTTTAATTAGATATATTGCATCTAAAAAAAAACCAATAATAATATCAACAGGAATAGCTGCAGTTGAAGATATTGAATTAGCGATAAGCGTTTGTAAAGAAGAAGGAAATGAAGATATTACAATTTTAAAATGTACTTCTGCATATCCAGCTCAACCAGAAGACGCTAACTTGTTGACAATTAAAGATATAGCGATTAGATTTGGCGTAAAATCAGGACTTTCAGATCATACGATGGGAATAGAATCACCTATGATAGCTGTTGCTTTGGGAGCTAAAGTAATTGAGAAGCATTTTATTTTGGATAAAAAGATAGGTGGAGCAGACGCTCATTTTTCTTTAGATGAACAAGAGTTTAAAAAAATGGTTGATTCCGTTCGTTTAACAGAGAGCTTGATGGGGAAAGTTGATTATGAAATGACGCCTAAAAAAATGAAAAGTAGAGAGTTTTCTCGATCATTATTTGTTGTTAAAGATGTTAAAAAAGGGGATGTTATTACCGAATTAAACATGCGATCTGTTAGACCTGGATTTGGGTTGCACCCAAAATATTACAATCAAGTTATTGGTAAAAAAATTTTAAAAGATATAAATAAAGGAACACCATTAAATTGGGATTTAATAGAGAAATAGGGGCGTTTTTTTATGAATTTAGAAGATTTTAATAATATAGACAGAGAGTTAGAAAAAGAGAATTTTGAACATAAAGGGATCGATTTAAGAGGTATAGTTAGAGATGAAATAATATATCAGATAAGAAGAAAAAAAAATGAAGGAATTCCTAGAGTATCGATTAGTTTAAAGTTAAAAATTAGATTATTAAAAGGATTACTACTCACTATTAAAAATTTATTCCAAAAAAAAGACTTTTGGATTATTTCTAATTCTGATAGAAGAAAAAAACTAGATGATACCTATGTAGATAGAGTAGCTTCTGTGATTAGTGATATATACCCGGACAAAACATTTTTTATAGAGAGTAATACAGTTACTCAGCATAAAAGAAATAATAGAGATATGATTTTAAGTGAGTCATTTCTTCAGCTATTAGTTAAATTTTTTATATTTTTTAATAGGAAGGAGTATATTAATACTAAGTGGGATTTTTCGAATTTAGAAGAAAAATTTGACGTTAATATTAATGTTAATTTCCAGTTGTTAAAGTTTTTTGGTCAGTATCAAGCTATGAACTTTTTTATGAAAATAAAAAAGAAACCAAAAATTGTTTTTTTAGTATACCCTACAGGGTATTTGGGGTACATAAGGAAATTTAAAGAGCTAAATATACCTGTAGTAGAACTCCAACATGGTATCATATATAAAGAACACCCATCATATAATTCAAGTATTACTATTGCTAATAGAAAATTAAAACCTGATTATATTTTTACATATGGAAAGAAGGATAAAGTTGTTTTGGAAGAGTTGAATTTTTTGCCAAAAAAAAATATTGTTTCTACAGGTGCTTATTTATTATCCTATTATAGAGAAAATGATTTAAAGATGTCCAAATATTTAGAAGGCATTTTAAAAGGAGTTTTTACTAATATTACTATAGTTACATCTACATTAGCAGATACAGATGAGCTATTTTCTCTTTGTAATGATTTAGCAAAGAACTGTCCTGAATTTTTGTTTTTACTCTTACCTAGGAGTTCCGAATATAAAAATAAAAATAAAAGAGAAAATAATTTTAAGGTATTAGATTCAGATAAGACCTCAATATATGAATTATTAAATTATTGCGATATACATGTTACCCAAGTATCAACATGCTCTTTAGAAGCTCTGTTTTTTAATAAGAAATCACTAATTTATGAAAAGGAAAAAGGAACGTCTTTCTATAGAAGAAACTACGATTACATTAATGAGATTGAATACTTTTCAACAGTTGATGAGTTTAAAAAACAAACGTCACTACCAATAAATTTAGATAATAATAATATAGATTTATTGTTTGAAAATAGAAATTATCAAAAAACAGAAAAAAATATTCAAAAAATATTAAATAATTGAAAAGCATAATAAATAAATTAAGTTCTAATAACTTATTAAAAGAGTCAATGATATATGGTTTTACGAATGCATTATATTCAGGTTTACCATTGTTATTAATGCCTTTTTTAGTAGGTGCTTTATCAACTGAAGACTATGGATTAATAGAATTATTTAGGAGTTTTACGATGATTGCGATACCTCTAATAGGTTTAAGTACTGTACAGTCAATAACAAGGTTTTATTATGATTTAGAAGAATTAGATTTTTATGAATATTGCTCATCAATATTACTTTTTCAAATAATAAATTCAATATTAGCACTTTTTATTATTTACATATTTAGCACGATAATACCACAAGATTATATTTTATTTTCGTATTTGACAGTAGTGTTCTTTATGTTTAACCAGATAACAGAATTAGTTTTATCAATTTTCAGAGTAGAAGGAAATGCTAAGATGTATTTAATATTTAGAGTTTCTAATATTTTACTGGAACTGTCAATTATATTCTTATTTTATTTTAACTATTCCTATAATTGGTCATTGAAGGTATTTCCACAAGTTATAGCAATAATTGTTATAGGCTTGTTAGCATTATACTGGTTCTTTATTAAAGAAAACAATAGAGTTATTTTTAGTAGAAAACATTTAAGAAAAGCATTAATATATTCTTCTCCATTAATTTTTCACATGCTTGCTGGATATATGTTGAATATAGGTGATCGTTTTCTTATATTGTATTTCTTAGATAGTTCAGAATTAGGGTCTTATTCGTTGGCTTATCAGGTAAGTTTATTAGTAGGTTTTGTGTATACCAGTTTTAATTTGGCTTGGACTCCAACTTTTTACAAATTAATGAAAGAAGGAAATAATGATTTAATATTCAAAGTAAAAAAAATAATTTATAGCTCTGTTGTTTTGATTAGTTTTTTATCTATATTATTATATTTTGGATTGAAATATTATGTTCCAAATGTAAGTAAATACAACGTTGAATTAAAAATAATATTTATTTTAACGTTAGCTAACGTTATATTATGTTTCTATAAATTTGAAG